>CAYMTB010000323.1:0-3528 GCA_964393225.1 uncultured Syntrophorhabdaceae bacterium | reverse complement strand
ATAAAACCTTGTGTCAGGAATCTTATTTTAGTTTCTAAAATGCCCGGTCTTTCTTTTATGAATACAGAAATTAAAACATTTTTAAGTAAAAATATTGCATTAATAACTGCGTCTAATGGTTTATTGGCTGCACAAAAGATCTATATAAAAAGGATTTTTGATATTTTGTTTTCGATTTTCGGGTTAATTGTTTTCTCACCCTTATTTTTAATAATACCCCTTTGCATAAAGATTGATTCGAGAGGACCTGCTATTTTTAAGCATAAAAGGTGCGGCAAAAACCTTGTCGAATTCGATATGTTTAAGTTCAGAACCATGCATACAGACGGCGGCCCGTTGCTTGATAAATACCTGGACGAAAACCCTGAAGTCATTGCTGATCTGGAAGAAAGAAATAAAATTGAAAATGATCCAAGGGTTACAAGAATAGGGTGGATATTAAGGAAAACCTCTATTGATGAACTGCCGCAACTCTTTAATGTTATAAAAGGGGATATGTCTATTGCAGGTCCAAGGCCGGATTCAAGACACGTAATAGAAAGGTATTATAAAGAATATAAAGAAATTTACGAACATGTGCGGCCCGGATTAACAGGATTATGGCAGGTAAGCGGGAGAAGTGAGATCAAATATGATGAAAGGGTCAAACTTGACTATTTTTATACTTTAAACTGGTCAATGTGGCTCGATATTGTAATAATTATTAAAACCTTTAAAGTACTGCTAAGCGGCAAAGGCGCATATTAATAGAGGCTGCTCCATTCTATTAATCTTTTAAATGCCTTTTATTATTTTAACTGCCTCTTCAATGGTTGTTGTGCCGTTGAATAGTTTCTTCAGCGCATTTTCACGTAGTGTAACCATGCCGGCTTTTATCGCCGCCTTGCTGATTTCGTTTGAAGACGCCTTGTTTTTTGTTAACTCACGTATATCATCATTAATCTTCATAATTTCAAAAACAGCCGTTCTGCCGAAATAGCCGGTCCCCCGACACTCCAGACAACCTTTTCCTTTATATAAAACAACGTGCCTTTTCCTGCTCAAATCAATTTCCAATTCTTTCTTCAGATCCTCTTCTTTTGCTTCAAACGATGTTTTGCAATGCGGACATATTTTACGGACAAGACGCTGAGCCACTACCCCTATTAGAGTAGAAGCGATCAAAAAAGGCTGTCCGCCCATATCAATGAGGCGCGTAATTGCCGTGGGGGCGTCATTTGTATGGAGAGTGCTGAGCACAAGATGCCCGGTAAGCGCTGCCTGTATGGCGTTCTGAACCGTTTCTGTGTCGCGGATTTCACCGACCATGATGATATCAGGATCCTGACGTAGCATGGTTCTCAAAACTTTGCCAAAAGTCAAATCGATCTGAGGGTTTACAGCAACCTGGTTAAACATGTCATGTACAAGCTCGATCGGGTCTTCAATAGTGCATATATTAAACTCTGTGCTGCTGATTTTATTTAAAGCCGAATACAGCGTTGTTGTTTTGCCGCTGCCGGTAGGTCCCGTTACAAGGATGATCCCGTAGGGGTGACGGATAAATTCGCTGAATAATGCAGAATCATCAGGTGAAAAGCCCAATGCGTCAATATCCTGCAGGAGAATATCAGGATCGAATATTCTCAGGACTACCTTTTCACCAAAGGCCGTAGAGACTGTGGAAACGCGGAGCTCTATTTCCTGTTCCTTATGGATAATCTTTATCCTGCCGTCCTGAGGCCGTCGTTTTTCCGCGATATTCATGCCCGCCATTGTTTTTATCCGGGAAATAATAGCGTTATAAACCATCTTTTTCAGTATATATACATTATGTAAAATTCCGTCTATTCTGAAACGAACAATGCTGATATCCCTCTTTGGTTCAAGGTGAATGTCGCTCGCCCTCTGATCAAACGCGTAATAAAAAAGATTATTTACCGATTGAACGATCGGCCGGGAGGCATGATCCTGAGTTCCTGAAGTTTGAAGCCCCTTGTGCAGGCGTTCTAAATTACCGAGGTCTACAGTACTGATTTTTCCATGAATAATCATTTCCTGTTCTGCGGCGGACAATGAATCCGTCAGGCCGTAAGTCATATTGAAAACACTTTTTATATTCTGTTTTGTGCTGAGTACTATCTCCACCTTCAATCCTGTCATTTTTGCAATATCATCAAAGGGGTAGTGTAAAAACGGGTTAGAAATGGCAAGGGTCAGGGTATCGTTCTGTTTTTTTATAGGGATTAACCCGTATGCTTTGGCAAATTTCCCGGGTATCATCTCTGTGATTGCGTGCGAATCAAGCTCCAAAGGATTAATTTTGACAAATTCAATTCCCATATGATCTGCTAAGGCCTTTAAAAATACCTCTTCCTGCAAAATATGCATGTCCAGTATTATATCTTCTATCTCCTTTTTGGAAGAGACACTGGCCTGCTCGATTTCAATGTTCTGCTTTTCAGAGATGAGGTTCTTTTTGGCTAAAATGTTGTATAAATCTTTTCTATTGATGTTTTTTAACATATCTATGCCTATAGGGGCTCTTTCCCGCCTTCAGCTTTCCTTTTTCAGCTATTCACTGTCTTCTGCTAACTATTCCCCGCTCCCCTGTTCTTCTCCCTCGACCCCTCGAACCCATGACCCCTTGAACCCTCATTTTTCACACCTGCGGCGGTTTCTTCTTACCCGGGGCAGGCATCGGTGCAATCGGTATCCGCATTTCCACTAAGGCACTGAAAGTCCGCAACTCATCAAGCAGTGTCTCAAGGTCGGGTCGCGTGTATACTGCAATGCCCGTCTCAATGCGTGACTCTACGGATCGTAAGCTGGCAATCTGCTTTTTCATGGGCAGGGGCTTTGTTTTGCCCTGGACCGGCTTGACCTTTTTGTATGCTGTGAGCAGATTGTTCAGGGTGGCATTGGTAACGGGTGCCTTCATAACGTTGGTAAATATCTGCATGCGGTCGGGACATTCGAGGTTGGCAGCGAAGAGATATCCCTGAGAAACGGGGAGATTTCCCGACCGGATTACTGCCTGAATCTCATCGGGAAGTTTCAAAAGTGAAATCCCGTTAAACAGCGTCTTTATTGACTTTCCGGAGATTTTAGCAATTTCAGAAACTGTTTCTGAAACTTCCTCAGGAGCATAGTCGGGAGTCCGCATGACATTCACCAGTTCGGCCATAAGAGTGTCCACGTTATAGCTCTTGTCAGGATGTTTTGCCTGAATATATGCCAATATCCCCTTCGCCTGATCTATGGGGTTTAAGTCCTCTCTCTGTAGGTTCTCCGTCAGTTGGAAGGCAAGTATCTCGTCTTTCTGGGTGATCGTATCAAGGATACGTGCCGGTATCGTTGGGAGTCCCGACTTCAGCGCGGCAAGATAGCGGCGTTCTCCGCAGAGGAGCAGGTATTTGCCGTCTTTCGGCGTCACAAGGACAGGCTCCAGGACACCCCGGTCTTTAATGGACTCCATGAGGGCCTTGAAGGACTCACTCTCCGTATCGATGCTTGACCTGATCTGTTCTTCAACGATAATATCCCCTA
>CAYMTB010000322.1:0-3531 GCA_964393225.1 uncultured Syntrophorhabdaceae bacterium | reverse complement strand
TGAAGGGCTGGCTTATGGGCCTTCTCTGGGCTTCAGCGGTTCTTTATCTGAAAGGCGGCTTTCAGCATGGCGGGATATTCAGCAGCTTAACCCTGCTTCTCCTGCTGCCGGCAATATCGGCTTTTCTGACTTTGAACTTTACCGGGGCTTCTACCTATACATCGCTTTCCGGTGTTAAAAATGAAATGCGGTTCGCTATCCCGGCCATAGTCACTTCTGCTTCAGCAGGAATAATATTATGGCTGGCCGGACGTTTTATATAACATTAATTTGGAGGTTTTTTAATGAAACACCATTATCTGAAAAACGTGGTTACCCTTCGACTGGATGAAGATAAGTGCACCGGCTGTGGAGTGTGCATCGAGGTATGTCCTCATGAAGTGCTGGGGGTGTCCGGGAAAAAGGTTCAGATACGCGAACGAGATGCATGCATGGAATGCGGCGCCTGTGCTAAAAACTGTTCCTTCTCCGCCATAAGCGTTAATGCCGGGGTCGGGTGTGCGTATGCATTGATACGGGGTGCTCTCACCAACAGCGAGCCCAGTTGCGATTGTTCTTCAGCCGGAAGAAAAAATAGCTCCTGCTGCTAATAAATAACAGACTGCAAAAAAATGGACTGTCAATTGAGGTCGGACCAAACTAACATATTGAAATAAATCGTTTTATGCATGGAAAATGGCCAATTTTAGGGCTTAAAGCGCTGTTTTTGCCTATAGAATGCTAAGATATGTTCGCCCGTAAGGGCTGAGAATTTTGGCCTGCCATTGTCGGTGGGGCAAAAAACCAAATCTTTTGTCCACTCCTGTCTCGCATTTGTCGAGCGACAGCGGGCGGCAAAAAGGCATTTTACTGAAACAGACCCTGGAAAAACTGAGAAAAAGCTTGCCAGGCACCATCCATGCATTATCTTCAACGGTAGAGAAACGCGACCCATATACCGCAGGTCACCAGAGAAAGGTATCAAGCCTTTCCAGCGCCATTGCTCAGTAAATGGGGCTCCCAAGCGACACGGTTAAAATATCCGCATGGCAGGCATTATCCACGATATCGGAAAGATATCAATCCCTGCTGAGATACTGGTAAACCCCGGCAAAATTTCTGTTATAGAAATGAGTCTCATCAGGGTTCATTCTCAATCAGGTTATGACATATTGAAAGATGTGGAGCTGCCGTATCCCATAGCCGAAACAGTCCTCCAGCACCATGAAAGGTTAAACGGTTCAGGCTATCCACAGGGTTTCAAGAATGACCAGATACTCCTTGAGGCTAAGATTATCTCTATAGCCGATGTAGTTGAAGCCATCTCATCTCACCGGCCATACAGACCGGCCCTAGGGATAGACGTAGCCCTCCAGGAGATTGAGAAGAACAAAGACATCCTCTATGATACAGAGGCGGTGGAGATGTGTTTGAAGTTGTTTAGAGAGAAGGGGTTTAAATTCGAAATAACTGAATCGTAATCTGTTTTGTTTCTTTTCGTAATCCACGATTACGGCCAAAAGGCTCTATGCGCGAGTTGTAGGTGACTTTAATAACAGCTAAATTAAACTTTCCGGCTTATAACTATTGCACATTTCGAAGTCAAAGCTGCTGCAAAAACCCTTCCTTTATTCTCCTGTTCTGTGTCGCATCTATGCTTTTAGGCAAGCCGACAGCAATTCACAAATCCATTTTATCTTTTATTGCTTTATTTATTTTGCAGTTTTGGTACAATGGAGATGAAAAGGGGGAAATTATGAAGCACTTATCATTAACAATCACGATCGTTTGTTTGCTACTGGTTAGCTATACGGCAGTCAACGGAGCAGAATGGGTACATTATACCACGAGTAAAGGGTTAGAAGACAGATACTATTACGATAAATCAAGCATCTATTCAGATAGTGAGGGTGCTGTAAGGGTATGGATAAAACAGGATTTTTCTTATAAAGGGAAAGAGCACTTCATAGAATCCATGAAACAAAATGGTAATTATGATATCAAGAAATTAAACAATGTGAGCCATGTTCTCGACTATTTTGCCATAAAGTGCAGTACAAGAGAGTATAAACATATTAATCATTACTATGTACTGGACACAGACGAAAGTGTCAAAGATTCAGGTTCACTACAGCCAACATGGAACTCAATTCCAAAAAAGGACCCATTAGAACTTCTCCATAAAGCAGTATGCAAAGGCAAATTATAATTTAATTCCCGTAAATTATCCATTGCTTACATAGACATATTGAATTTAAGGATTATTGAATTATGGTAACACATTGAATAATATCAAACATTCAACATTAGCAATCATTGCCTTACTGCTTCTCATCTCCACTCCTGCCTTTGCTGAATTAAAAACCTTTGAAAAGGAATATACCTATCAGGCCAGTGAATTTGACAGAAAGGCTTCAACCAAAGATAATGATCTTTTTTTCCAAGATATCAATGAATTTTGTTATATACAGTAGGTTGCATTTTGTTACCCAGTATGCTTTTTAAGAACAAGGGAGGATGGATATGATCCATGTAATTGCATCGGTCCGCGTAAAGGAGGGGAAGGTTTCTGATTTTCTTGAAATATTTAAATCAAACATGATAATGGTGAGGAAAGAAAAAGGATGTATCGAATATTTCCCGGCAGTAGATATCAACACTGGACTGCCTCCGCAGATTTTGGATGAAAATGTTGTCACCATTATTGAGAGTTGGGAGAGTCCGGAATCCCTCCGTGATCATCTTGAAGCTCCTCATATGCTTGCATACAAGGAAAAGGTCAGAAGCATAGTCGAAAGTGTCTCTCTCAAAGTACTTCAGAAAGCATGATATGCTATTTGACGGTGACGTTAAGGTTATGTTTTCCGTGGGAAGTAGATCTGCATGAACCATTCAGACATAAAGTTGCCCAGAGGCTTAGAAGCTGACGGTACCGCTGAAACCATTCGTCAGATTTTGATGACCCGTACCGTTGAACTATGGTTCAGCAGCGATCTTTCCGTACCTATAGATGAGCTAATCTGAACGGTAAAGATCAGTGTGGGCTGGAGACAATCTCCGGCAAACTGGACAAGGAAAAAAGAGGAATTGACTATCTTAGGGAAAGAAGAGATCTCCCAGCAGGAGATAGAGCCTCCAGGCTGCTTCTCGTATCCAACTATGGCGCCCGGCGTTTTACAGGAATATTGAACATCTCCAGCAATTACACTCCCCAAGGCTCCTCTGCTGCATGCTCGATATGGACGGCAACTCTCTGGGGAGCGTGATTACTGGCAGAGAGAAACCGGTAAAAGTTATCTTGGCGGAGCACAAGGAGATGGTTGCTGCAATACTGCGTACGCTCCTTCCATCGCCGGGATGACCGGCCGGTTCGTCATGCTGGCGATGGCCAGTAACGTTTTTGTATATATTTATAACCTTTCAGGGGGTGCGATATGGAAAAAGGTCTGACCTGCCTTCATTCGAGGGGGCTTATCAAATAGCGGTTTGAAATGTTGAGCCGTAAAACATATTTTGTTGAAGGAGGAATTAAATATAGTTGACTGAAATGCG
>CAYMTB010000321.1:0-3534 GCA_964393225.1 uncultured Syntrophorhabdaceae bacterium | reverse complement strand
TATGTTCACGGGCATCTTTGAAAGCCATTCTATCGGCAAAAATCTTCGCATTCTTTCTGAAATTAGCAAGTGCTGCGAGATATACATTATCAAAGACAGTTTCCTCGAGAAAAAGGCTCGATACCTGAAAGGCGCGGACCATCCCAAGTTTTACTATCTTTTCCGGTCTTTCCTTCATAATGTCCTGATCTTCGTATACAACGCTACCATCGTCAGAGGGGATAAAACCCGTTATAAGATTAAAAAAGGTTGTTTTCCCTGCCCCATTAGGCCCGATAATCGCGGACATCTCGCCCTTTTTGACACTGATATTTACGTGATTCGTCACATGAATGCCGCCGAAATGCTTGTCAAGGTTTTTAATTTCAAGAATTACAGACAACTTCTGTCTCCTTTTCCTCTTTGTTCTTGTTGCCGGCCAAACGTTTAATCCCCAGTACTCCTCTCGGGAACAGAAGGACAACAATAAGCACCACCACACCGATACTGAACGACCAGTATTCGGTGTATTTTCCTACTATCTCTTCCAATCCCGTAAGGATGCCAGCGCCTATGACGGGACCGAAGAATGTACCCATACCACCGATGGTTGCCATTAGAATCGCATTTCCTGATGTAGGCCAGTGGAGCATGTCAGGATGGATGCTGCCATCAAGACCGGCGTAAAGCCCGCCTGCTATTCCTGCAAAGAATGCCGATATTACAAACGCCTTGAGCTGATTTTTGTATACGTTTAAACCGAGGAACGTTATCCTTTGCGGATTCTGCCTTATGCAGTTTAATACGGAACCGAACGGGGATCTTCGTATCCTCCATAGAATGTACATGCATATAGTTACCACCACGAAACTGAATAGATAGTATTTTGTTACGCCTCCTGTAAGCATGGCAGGTTTTGCTATTGCCTGAATACCATCGTCGCCGCCCGTAAAGTGATATAGTTTAAAGGTAAGACCCCATGCCAATTGCGCAAAGGCCAATGTAAGCATGGTAAAATAGACACCTGTTAATCTGAGGGTTAAAAGACCGATAAAAACAGAGACAAAAGCGGCCCCTGATGCCCCCAGTATTATAAAAAGAAGAAAGAATTCCGGGCCTGTCGCCTTTACAAGCATACCAGTAATATAAGCGCCTATGCCGTAAAAGAGCGCATGCCCAAAGGAAACAAGCCCCGTTGTCCCATACAGAAGATTAAAGGCTACAGCATAAAGGCTGAAGATGATAACCCTTGCAACGAGGTGAATATAATGGGTGCCGGGATTTACAATAAGTATTCCGATAAAGAATACAAAATAACAAATCCATGGCAGATAATCTTTTAACTTTTTCAAAGCGCTATTTCCTCCCCACCATCTTTTTCGATAGAAGTCCTTCAGGCTTTACGATCAAGACAACAATCATAACGACAAAGGTAAGGACGGTAGCCAATTCCGGCATCCAGAGGATTCCAAAAGAGAGAACTTCGCCGATAATTAAAGCACCCAGCAGGGCACCCCAGAAATTACCGAATCCGCCGATAACTACTACAATCATGGAGTCAATAATTACCTCAACTCCGGCACCGGGCGTAACGGTCCTAAGCGGTGCCGCCAGAATCCCAGCGAGTCCGCCCATGGCTGTTGCTACCCCAAAAACAAGTGTCATAATCATGGGGACATTTGTCCCGAGAAGGCCAAGCATATTCCTGTCAAGAGACGAGGCCCTCACCATTTTTCCTTTGTCTGTTTTTGTGAGAAAATACCACGCAAACAAAACGATGAGCAAACCAACAAAAATGATGAAAATGTTGTAAGTCGGAACCACTGTAGTTCCTATGTTTAAAGAACCCATGAGAGAATCGGGCTTAGGTATGGTCTTATATTCAGGCCCCCAGATAAATTTTACCACGTCGTCGATGATGAGTATGAATGCGAATGTCATGAGCAGTTGGAACGCACCTTCCTGGTCCCTTCCGTAAATGCGTCTGAGGAAAAGGACTTCCATCACCATCCCTACTATCCCCGCACCTATAACACCAACAACAAGCCCTACCCAGAAATTGCTGAACATTTGCATAAGCTGGTAGGTAAAATATGTGCCCAGAAGATAGAAGGAACCGTGCGCGAAGTTCAGGACGTTTACCACTCCGAATATGAGGGTAAGACCGCTTGCGACGAGGAACAACAACATGGCAACGGAAAGACCGCTGATAAACTGTGCAATTAATGTATTTAAGTCCATACCTGAGCCCTGCTCCCTTTACTGAATTTATTTACCTTTTACCTTTGTCATATAGTCGATGTATTCAAAGCTCGGCCACAGTTTATCTGCCGGATATACCTTGAAATTACCAAGCATATATTTTGCCGGCGGGAATTTGTCATTTTTTACTGTCGTGCCAATCGCCTGGATCTGGACAATCTGATGTGTTTTCGGATCTATATATGAGGTAAATCCCGGCGGATCTTCCGGAGTCTGGATCTTCATGCCTTCCATGGCTTTAATCAGGGCTTCTGTATCGTTTGCATTGCCAACCTTTCTTATGGCCTCGGCGATCACATGGATACCCACATAGGCGCCTTCCGCCGCGTAGGAGGGATATCTGCCGGCAGCTTTGTAGAATTTATCCACATAAGCTTTGTTCGCGGGAGTCTCAGGCCAGTTGTTGTGATGACGTGCTGACATGATGATGCCTTCAGGCATATCTGCACCTAGTGCAGCCATTGCTTCATAGTTTCCGCCTGCGTCAACATGGAAATATTTCATCTTGTTGAAAAGGCCGTATGGTTTTGCCTGTTTAATAAATGATACGGTGTCTCCGCCCCACATGCCGTTTACCAGAATGTCGGGAGCAGCTTTCATAATCGCAGTAATATAAGATGTATAGTCAGGTTCATAGAGCTTCGGCCAGTATTCACCGACAACCTCATACTTAACGCCTAATTTATCCAGTCCCCATTTCAATTCCATCAACTGGTCACGACCATAGGCATAATCAGGGCCGATATAAGCGATCTTTTTCCAGTTCTTAACTTCGTCTTTCAGGTAGTATGCCCCTGCCATCATGGACTGGAAGGTGTTGTTGCTGGTTCTGAAATAGTATTTCTGGAATTTATTGGCAGTCAAGTCTGTTCCGGCATGGTCAGTACCCACAAAGATTACTTTATACTCTTTGCTCACTTCTGTGACCGCAAGGCCAATACCAGTCGAGATAATACCAAAGAGAAATTTGCATTTTTCATCGGTGATATAACGTTTCGCAACACTGACAGCATACTGGGGGTTTTTGTCATCGGTAATGATTACCTCTAATTTGGCACCACCCGGCAGCCCCTTTGCATTTACTTCATCCAGCGCAATCTTAATGGCAACCTCTGAGTCCTTGCCATACTGTCCTCCACGGCCTGTCATGGTATAAAGCGCGCCGATCTTGATTGTCTCGGCACCATAAACGGCTGTAAGAGGGGCCAATACTGCTAAAATAAGCAATAACGAAATAAGCTTGTGTTTCATGAAAACCTCCTCTCTGAATTTTGAAGCGATAAAACCACTTAC
>CAYMTB010000320.1:0-3538 GCA_964393225.1 uncultured Syntrophorhabdaceae bacterium | reverse complement strand
CTATGAACCCCACCCATATAATACCTGCGTAGATTGTTCCCATGATGCTTCCCATGCCGCCTATAATTACAATAATGAGAAAATCAATCGATTTAAGTATGTCAAAATTTGACGGGTGAAGGAATGTATAAAGGTGGGCATATAAAGCACCTCCGAAGCCTGCGAGCATGCATCCGTAAGCAAAGGCCATCAGCTTCATCCTTGATGTATCAATCCCCACTGAAGTTGCTGCAAGCTCATCATCCCTGATGCATCGCCAGAAGAGTCCGTACCGTGAATAAATGAGGTTCTTCGTGATCAGGATGATGAATACTGTGGAAAAAAAAGCAAGCTCAAGGTTGGTAATTTTCGGTATGCCGACGAAACCTCTTGAACCGCCGAGCACCTCCGCAAATTTATCGGAATTATCCAGAATGACCCTGACAAGGGTACCGAAACCGAGTGTCGCTATGGCCAGAAAGTCATCCTGTAATCTCAAAATAGGGATTCCGATAAGGTAGCCGATAAAACCGGCAACAACACCGCTTACCAGCAGTACAGGTAAAAAGGAGAATGCCCCGTCTATCCCGAAGAGCTTTACAAGATATGCGGATGTATAGGCGCCTATGCCGTAGAACGCTGCATGGCCTAATGAGAATTGGCCTGTATAACCATAAATAACATTGAGGCCGAGAGATGTTAAAACCACAATGAGAGCAAACAGGGTTATCTGCTGAATGTAAAGGGATATCAGGTTTCCGGCGAACAGTATCTTTAGAATGATATAAATGATGGCCGCAACTATTAAAAATTTTCTCGATTCTATAAAGAATTTCATACCTTATCAATCCTCTTACCGAAGATTCCGCTTGGCTTCAGGAGCAGAACAACAAAAAGTATTATGAATATAACGCCGTCCCGGAATTCGGATGAAAGAAAGGCTGAAACAAAAACTTCGGAAAGACCGATGATCAGACCTCCCAGCACAGCGCCGTGTATAATGCCTATGCCGCCGAGGACGGCTGCGATGAAAGATTTTATACCGGGCATAATCCCCATGAAAACATTTATCTGGGGATAGGCAATCCCGTAAAGGATCCCTCCTGCACCGGCAAGCGCTGCACCGACGATAAAAGTGAATGAGATAATGCCGTCAATACCGATGCCCATGAGCGAGGCTACTTCCTTATCGTAAGAAACCGCCCTCATGGCCTTTCCATATTTTGTTTTATAAACAAGGATATAGACAAGAAGAAGCGAAACGAATGTTATGACAAATATGAGGAGCTGTACATTTGTGATTGTAAATAAGCCCAGATCGTATCCCTCCACTTCAAAGGGCCGTGGGAAGGCGATATAATTGGGGGTAAAGAGGGCGTTTAAACTGAGGAAATATTCAAGGAATAACGAAACACCCACTGCTGTGATGAGGAGAGATATCTTCGGCGCGTTTCTCAACGGCTTGTAGGCTATTTTTTCAATAAGGTACCCTGCAAGGGCTGTGCTGAGCATGGTGATAATAAACACGAGGTAAATGGGGAGGCCGAATCTTGAAATAAGAAAATAGGCTACAAAGGCACCGAGCATGAAGATATCGCCATGGGCGAAATTGATAAGCCTCAGCACACCATACACCATGGTGTACCCGAGGGCAATGAGCGCGTATACAGCGCCGAGCTGGAGACCGTTTATGAACTGCTGAAGTATGTAGCTGAGTAATTCCATCTTTTTTTAGCGTTCAGCGTAGAGCGTTTAGCGGATAGGAAAAGCCAAAGAATCTTTGTACTATACACTATCCGCTAAACGCTCTACGCTATTAATTACGGATTGACCGTTGTCATATATTTTACCTTATCCTTTTCAACCTTCAGGAGGACAACAGATTTTATTGCATCGCCGTTTTTGTCAAAGCTTATGTTTCCTGTTACCCCTTTGTGGCTTTTCAGAGAAGAGAGGTTCTTTACGATCTCTTCCTGGGCCGGCTTGTTAGAGCTGTCTATCGCCTTCAGCAGCATCATCGTGGCATCATAGCTTAGCGCCGCGAATGTGTCAGGCACCATCCCGTATTTTTCTTTGTATCTTTTAATAAATGCTTCGGCTACGGGGTCTTTTCTGTCAGGTGAGTAGTGGTTGGTAAAGTACCCTCCGACTATTGCGTTTCCTGCTATTTTAAGTAAATCAGGCGAATCCCATCCATCGCCGCCGAGCATGGTTGATTTCAAACCCTTTTCCCTGATCTGCCGCGCAATAAGGGCTACCTTATTGTAATAATCGGGGATATAGATAATATCAGGTTTTTTTACCTGAATTTTTGTAATCAGGGCGGAAAAATCCACATCATCCTTCTGGTAGGACTCATAGGCCACAATGATTCCTTTGCCATTTGTAAACGTCGATTTAAAAAAGTCCGCAAGACCTTTTGAATAATCATTGCCCACGTCATAGAGAACCGCGGCTGTCTTAGCTTTCAGATCCTTTAACGCAAAATTTGCCGCTACAGTTCCCTGGAAGGGGTCGATAAAGCATCCCCTGAAAACATATGGTTTTCTTTTTCCCTCATGTACCGTTACCTTGGGGTTTGTTGCGGTGCCGGTAATCATCGGTATCTTATTATTGTTGGCAATCTCGCTCACAGGGATAGACACCTTGGATGTAAGCGGGCCGGTGATAGCGATAACCCTGTCCTGTGTAATCAGCTTGAGCGCAGCGTTTGTGCCTTCTGTGGGGTCATTTTTGTCGTCTGCTATAACAGGCTCTATAATATACTTCCCCTTTTTTGCGTATTCCTCGAGTGCGATTGCAAAACCATTTTTTGCCGACTCACCGAATGTTTTAACATCCCCGGTCAACGGGGCAATAAAACCTATTTTTATGGTATCCTTCGCGTAGGAAAAACCTGCAATAAAAAGGAACATCAAGAAGAACACAGCAACCTTTTTCATATCCTTACCTCCCTTTATTGTTAAATATTTCACATATAAAAATAAGAAATATAATGTGATTTGTAAAGGAAAAACACCGATAGTGATTCTAATGATAAATCCGGGAAAATGTTATAAAAATTCCACCTTGAACATGGAAAAGTCGTCTTCAAAACCCTTGTCACCATGTATTCCCTGTAGATAGGAACATAGTGAATCTATCTCCGAAGTGTCCCCATCCGGTTTGTTTTTTAAGAATTCCTTCAACTCCTCATAAGTCCACATAGTCCCGTCGGTTTTTGTTACCTCAAAAACACCGTCAGAAAAGACGTATAATCGTGAAGCTATATCCACAACAACGGCATCGCCATTATAAATCATGTCCGGCATGCCCCCTATGAACATATTCTGGCTCCTCATTTCAAGTACCTCACCCGATGCGGATATAAGCAGCGGAGGCGGGTGGCCCGCGCTGGCATGTTTCAGCTCTCTGGTGGTCTTATTAAATACCCCATACCAGATGGTGAAATAGAGGTTGTTCTGCTTCTCCATCTGAAATGTCTCATTCAGGGCAACAAGGACCTCTTCCGGTACCATAAAATTTGTATTCCGCAGGGTCTGCGATCTCAACACATTAA
>CAYMTB010000319.1:0-3548 GCA_964393225.1 uncultured Syntrophorhabdaceae bacterium | reverse complement strand
GATATTCCCTGAAAACCGCTTGTCTCTGTATGCGTCGACCCAGTATTCCGCCTTCATACCCGGTTTTACCCTGCCGATATCCGTTTCATCCACATAAATCCACATCTCCAGCTTTGAAGCATCGATAACCGTAATAAGATTCACCGCAGCAAGACCCGCCACAACCGTCTCACCTTCCTGGGTTGTCACCTGTGAAACATATCCGGAAATGGGGGCATAAATCTTATAATAGCTTAACGAGACCTCAAGCGCTTTCAGGCTTTCCATAACTTCAACCACTTTGGCTTTTCCGAGTTCTACCTGGGCCGCTGATACATCGAGCTCTCTCTTCGCCTTATCAACGCTGTCCTTTGTGGTAAATTCCTGTTTTAGAAGCCGCTCCTCCCTCTCATAATTTATCTTGCTGTATTGATACTGTGCCTCTTTAGCAGCCAGATCCTTTTTTTGTTCCTCTATCTGGGCGTGAAGATTTCTTATGTTTGCAAGCTTTTCCCTGTCATCAATTTTCGCAATGAGTTCACCTTTCTTTACATAATCACCTACCTGGTATCTGAGCCGGATAAGCTCACCGGTAGCCCTTGTACCTACTTTTACGATAGCGCCAACCTGTGCCTTGATGATGCCCGTCTGCTCGGCAAAATTTGTCACATTACCCTTATTAACAATAAACACCTCACCGCTGACCTTCTCGGATTTGCCCGTTTTTTTCCCGGTAAAGAAAAACACGGCAACGGCTGCCACAATGATAATTACGACAATGCCTGCAATATATTTTTTTTTCAATTTCATCGTCAATTCCCGTCCAAATAGGATACTTTCTGAAGGTATGCAAGGGCATTATTTGATTTATACATTGATACGACAAGATTCTCTTTCGACTTTGCCCAATCCTTTTCTGCCTGTATCAATGTGAGAATATCGCCCTTCCCTGCCTTGTACTCGCCAAGCGCCTGATTGAAATTCATTGTTGCTTCTCTTAACAGTTCGGTATACATCCTGATATTCTCAAGACTCAAATCAAAATCCTTGTACGCCTTTATGATATCAAGCTTTACATTTCTCTTTATTTCTTCAAGCTTGTATTTGGCAGCATTAACATCCTTCTGGGCGCCTTCCATATTGTAATATCTACCCACACCATCGAAAAGAGGATAACTGAAATTCAGCATAACCGTATCCTCTCTGCCATTGGGAAAAAACGAAGTATCCTGTCTCGACTGCTGTAAGCCAACATCAATCTTCGGCCACCAGTTGCTTTTCTTTTCCTTGTACACACTGGTTAAACGGTCTATTTCCTTTAGCTGGTATGTAACGTCGGGCCTCGTTCTGATAGCCTTTTCTGTCAGACTCTGATAGCTCTCCTTAAATTGCGGCGCCTCGAGCACCCCTTCAACATCATGTTTTTCATCGGGTGTTATCAGGAGGAGAGATTTCAGGTCCTCCATCGATTTCTCATAATCAGTTACTGCATCGACCACATCAATTTTCGAAGATGTAACCCTGACCTCAGCCTGCAGTACATCGCTTTTTCTGACTATCCCCTCAACAAAGCGTGCCTTGGTCAAATCGTATAACTTCTTCGTTGTTTCGTATGCCTCGTTCCTTTTCTCAACAACAACTCTCTTGCCCAATGCCGTAAAAAATGCTGACCTGATATTAAACAGGACATCATTCCTGATACCTTGAAGTTTTTCCTTCTCCCTGCCCATAAGGGAAAATGAGCCCTGCCTCTGCGCGTATCTCAGTCCGCCGTCAAATAGCCTGTAAGAGACAACACCTGCAGCATTGTAAAATTCATTATTGATAAGGGGAGTGAACCCTGATGTGTAAGTAACCGGTGCTCCATACAGATAGCGGTTATATCCTGCCTGGATAGTTACGGTTGGCAGGAACGGGTCAATGGAAGAAATGTATGAAAATTCCGTTCTTTTAACGGTCTCTTTCTGCTCTTTTATGGGATAAGAGACATCGATTGCCCTCTTAATCGCATCATCAAGGGTTATTGAATAAGAATGCGAAGATATAAGGGAAAGAGCAAAAAGTGCAGCGAAGATAAAGAGGCTTTTTTTCATCAATATGTCAGACCGAAACCTTTTTTATGCCAGTTGTGCATTGAAACAGTTTATTTATACCACAGTTAAGGCAAATTTTCAAAATAACATCGGCCCTTTTCGTCCCGATATATGAACGATTGTTCATGTGAATGAATGTTCAGTTTATACAATGGTGCGATTCGTGTCAACAATAATTTTACCGGCTTTCCCCTTTCACCTTTCACCTTTCACCTTTTGCTGATATACTAATGTGATTATCATGGACGAGATAGACAGGAAGATACTGAACACCATCCAGGAAGAGTTCCCTATTACGCGGAGGCCTTTTGCAGAGATCGGGAAAACCCTCCGGCTTGAGGAAAAAGAGGTGCTTGAAAGGGTACGGCGGTTGAAAAATGATGGGTATATCCGCAGGATAGGACCGATCCTTGAACGGAAAAAACTAAGATATGTCAGCACTCTCTGCGGCGTAAAGGTAGACGATGTTATTATGCCGGCCTTTGTTAATGAACTGAACAGGCACAGCGGCGTTACCCACAATTACGAGAGAGACGGCGAATTAAACCTCTGGTTCACCATAGCAGCAAGAAGTATGGAAGAAATTGAAAGATACCTTTCCGGGCTTGAAGAAAAATATTTATTAAAAATTTACAGATTTCCTGAAAAGAAGGTCTTTAAAATAAAGACATACTTTCCGTTGTAAAAAAGCGTAGAGCGTGGAGCGGAGAGCGTTGAGTAACAAATATGATGATGTATTCCCGCTTTCGCGGGAATGACGCGGGAGAACCCCGGGAATGACAAAAAGGATTATATACTATGAATGATGATTTAAACGATTCTCAACTAAATGCTCCACGCTCCACGCTCCACGCTCCAGAACGGGTCTTTCTGGTAGATGGTCATTCCTACCTTTACAGGGCCTTTTACGCAACACCCTACCTCTCAAACTCCAGCGGTATTCCAACGAACGCTACTTATGCATTCCTCAGTATGATCAAAAAACTCCTGAACGAGGAAAAGCCCGATATCCTGATAATTGTTTTTGACTCAAAGGGGCCATCGTTCCGGGAAGAGGTTTTCAAAGAGTACAAGGCTCAAAGACCGCCCATGCCGGACAACCTGTCTGTTCAGATCCCATACGTAAAAACTATCCTTCAAGCCATGGGCCTGCCAGTCCTGGAAAAGGAAGGCTTCGAGGCTGATGACATTATTGGCACTATAACAGAAAAATTAAAAGAGGAAGATGCAGCCATCTATATCGTTACAGGCGATAAGGATATGACCCAGCTCGTATCAGAAAAGGTCTTCGTCTTCGATAAAATGAAGAATCTCCTCATAGGGGAGATGGAGGTAGTCGAAAAGTTCGGCGTAAAACCAGCGCTCATAATTGATTACCTGGCCTTATGCGGTGATACATCTGATAATATCCCGGGAGCCCCCGGTATCGGTGACAAAACCGCCAGAGAGCTTGTCGCAAACTTCGGAGCAATTGAT
>CAYMTB010000318.1:0-3550 GCA_964393225.1 uncultured Syntrophorhabdaceae bacterium | reverse complement strand
ATATTTTAACAGACTTAAAATATTACATAAAATAATAATCAGCGGTCTTGTTTTTACCCTGCCTATTTGTATTCTCCTCTACTATATGATTTCAGGTTTTAATAATAACATTGATTTTGCGCGCATGGAGATATGGGGGAGCAGGCTTTTAACCCCGTTGACGAGGCTTGCTGAATTGATTCCTGAACATCAGCTGCTCATTAGGATTTATCTGCAGGGAGATACTTCTGTCCAGGAGAAAATTGATGTTTTGGCAAAAAAGATAGACGAATCATTTGCCATTTTGAACACAGAAGGAAAGAAATACGAGAAAGACCTCAGAATTGATGAAAAAAGTCTGAAAGCAAGAGAAATGGAAAATATCCATTATTCGAGGATACTTAAAATCTGGCAGGAGTTAAGCAAAAGTTATAAGAGCAACTCTACCGTACAGAACGACGTAGAACATGAAACGCTCATTCAGCCGGTACAGGCATTGATTAAGAGGATAGGGGATACATCTAATATGATTCTTGATCCTGATCTCGATTCATATTATATGATGCATGTTGCTATTGACACAATGCCGAAAACCTTGGGGAAACTGTCAGAATTTCTGCTTTTTGGAGAGTCTGTCATTTTCAAGGGGTTTCGTTCCCGTGAAGATATGGTCAAATTTTCAGTCTTTTCTGCGATGTTAGAGGATGATTTGGAGCAAGCACGCCAGAGCATTGCTACTGCATTGCGGGAAGATAAAAATTATTACGGTACCAGCAATTCTCTCCAGGCTAATATGCCGCCCTCTCTGAGTCAGTATGAATCATCCGTTACCCCTTTTCTTGTTGTATTAAAGCGGTTTGCCAACGACCCTGACTCTAAAATATCCGTTGCAGAGTTTATGGAGCCAGCAAGAACGCTCCTTGATGCCGGTGCGCAATTAAGGGAAGTATCTTTTCAGGAACTGCAAATCCTTTTGAGCAAGAGAATTGACAATTTTTCGAACAAGAAGTTCATAGCGCTTTCTCTAAGCTTAATAGCATTAATTTTAGCAGCAATGATCATTCTTATCATTTCCCGCGGGATAACCCGTTCCCTTGGAGAGGTGATTGATATTGCCGGAGAGATTGCCGCAGGTAATATCCAGCAGGCCGTGGAAAGCCTGGAAGCAATGGGCAAAAGCGGCCTTGATCTGAGCAATGAAGCGGAACACAGTCCGGGGCAGAATAAAAACGAAATTATTCAGCTTTTTCAGGCAATATCGACCATGACATCAAATCTTGATGCCTTGCTTACTCAGGTACGGAAATCAGGTATTCAGGTTACTTCCTCTTCAACCCAGATTGCAGCGGCAGCGCGGCAGCTTGAGGCAACAGTGGCTGAGCAGGCATCGTCTATCAATGAAGTGAGTGCAACAAGTAAAGAGATTTCTGCTACCGCACAGGAGTTTGCGAAAACCATGAACAGGGTGGCAGAAATGTCTTCCATGGCTGCTGCTCTGGCAACCGCCAGCATGACCAGCCTTTCCGATATTAACGCTACCATGAAGATGTTGCTTGAAAATACAACGGAAAGTTTCGGAAAGCTGAGAACGGTTGATGAAAAGATGGGTAATATCACCCAGGTCATTACAACCATTACAAAGGTGGCAAATCAGATTAATCTCCTGTCTCTTAATGCTGCAATTGAGGCAGAGAAGGCCGGTGAATACGGCACCGGTTTTTCAGTGGTTGCACGGGAAATCCGCCGTCTTGCAGACCAGACTGCTGTTGCTGCCATAGATATAGAGGTTTTGATCATCGAAACGCAGGGGTCAATGAAAGAAGGTATGTCGGCTGTGGAGACATACACGGACCAGACAATGACAAGTACTGAAAAGATTGCAGAAATCAGTGTGGATTTATTGAGGGCTATTGAACATACCCAGGAATTGGTGCCGCAATTTGAGTCTGCGAATCAGGGGATGCAGGTGCAATCGCAAAGTGCCGCCCAGATCAGCGAAGCTATGGGGCAGCTCAATGAATCTGCCAAACAGACCAGAGATTCTTTGGTTGAATTTAAAGGGGTTACGGAGCAGCTCAACGAGGCGGTAAGAGATTTGCAGAGTGAAGTAGCACGTTTCTCTATAAGTTCGTAGGTATATATGCTTTTTCTTGTTTTTGAGATAGGAGATGAGCGGTATTGTTTGGAAGTTTCCCGTATTATCGAAATTACGCCCATGGTTATTTTCAAAAAAATCCCTCATGCCCCTGAATATGTCTCAGGACTATTCAACTACAGGGGAACTATAGTACCTGTTATTGATCTTTCAATCCTGATTGCCGGGAAGCCTTCAAGACCTTTTTTCAGCACCCGTATTGTGTTGGTTGACTATGTGAGTGAGGATAAAACCCACCATGTCCTCGGCCTTTTAGCTGAGAAGGCTACAGAGACAATTTCATGCAGGGAGGAGGACTTTCAACCTTCAGGAATAGAGGTTGATGAAGCTCAATACCTTGGTGATGTCATCTTCGATGAGAGGGGCATGATTCAGAGGGTAAGGATAGAAAAGCTGCCTCCGGAAACCATACGGGATTCTCAACAGGGTTATCAATTCGCTGCACTCAAGGACAACAATGACTTCTTACAATGACATTGAAAAGTGCCTGTCGGAAACATTCGGGCTTGACCCTGAATCCATAGGAAGGAAAAATATAGCAGATGCAGTAAATTCAATAATGAGCGCGTCCGGGATGCATGATATGCATCATTACCTGAAGATGCTTGAATCTTCCCCTGAAGAGCTCGAACAGCTGGCTGAGCAGGTAGTTGTCCCTGAGACGTGGTTTTTCCGTGACAGGGAATCCTTCAACTTCTTAAAAAAGTATGTAGAAAAAATACAACACTCTTCATACCCGGTAAAAACGCTCAGGATTCTTTCTGTGCCATGCTCTACAGGAGAAGAACCTTATTCAATAGCAATGACTTTGCTGGAAGCAGGATTACCGCCGGAACGTTTTCGCATCGACGCAGTAGAGATCAGTCAGAAGGCAATCGGGATTGCTGAGCGCGCTGTTTATGGAAAAGGATCTTTCCGGGGGGAAAACAGAGATTATCAGGACCGTTATTTTACACATGTGGAAGAGGGGTTTGAATTGGACCGGGCTATAACTGGATTAGTACATTTTTACCGGGATAATTTCGTGCAGCCTGATGTCCTCAGGAACCATGAACCATACCAGTGTGTTTATTGTAAAAATCTCCTCATATACCTTACTGATGACGCAAGAAAGATGGTATTCGCCAACATTGACCGTCTACTCGTTCCGGAAGGTGTTGTTTTTACCGGGCATGCTGAAATGATGTCTTTTTTTCAGTACGGATACAGCCCGGTCAAGCATTCGAGGTCATTTGCATGCAGAAAAGCTGACAACGCTGAGAAAATCGAATCCGGCCTGCCTGTCCCGTCCTCATCTGCTGCCGCTGCATCTAATGTTACTGCTAATGCCGCTGCATCTGCTGTTACCAGGAACCCTGCTAAAACAGGACATGGCAGTCCTGTTCGCCGCCACCGTGAAGGGACGGGAAATGCCGA
>CAYMTB010000317.1:0-3555 GCA_964393225.1 uncultured Syntrophorhabdaceae bacterium | reverse complement strand
GTTCAATTATTTTTGCACTTTTTCTCCACTCCCAGGGAGGGGTCGGATTCGATTGTTTCCAAAGTCCTTTTCGTTCCTTTCACGCCCGTTGTTCAGCGTTGCAGAACTCCGAGACATAAGGTTTGTCGACGTATTGCATATACGCCCAGGCATATCCCGATTCAACCATTTCAAGGTTGATATTGCGTCCATCGAGAAAAACATAGCCGACAACCCTGCCGTAATGGTCTATATCCTTAAAGACAACCGAGACGGTCTCTTGTAAAACCAGGGATACGAGCTTAGCTTCCGCTTCCGGTCCGTATTCCTGGTTTTTTTCCGGTGAGTCTATGCCTCTCATGCGAACCGAGACGAAACCGGTCTTACGATACTTTGAATCGAGAGGATATCGGTTTCGGTCATCGGGGACAACATGAATGGTGTCGCCATCTGTGATTCTTATTACCTTTCCCGTAAAATCTGACGGATTAGCAGCATATACCGCCAAAGGGTATATGTATATGAAAACTATAAGGATGGCTGTTATGAAACCCCTCTGGAATATTTCTGAAACATTTCTTCGTTTACTCATGAGCCAACCTTCCTCTGTATGTTTCAATCATTTGAATTTGTATTACTTCTCGATGGTCAAGGAAGTAATACATTTCATAAGATGAAAATTTGTTTTCACATAAAAAAGGAGGAAATTATGCTCAAATGGTATTACGAAGTCCTGAAAAATTATACGGTTTTTAGCGGAAGAGCAAGTCGGAAAGAGTTTTGGTATTTCACCTTGTTCAACGCCATCATCACCATTGTACTTGGCGTCTTAGACCTTGTGACAGGCAGTTACCTGACCGAATCCGGTATCTGGTTTTTGAGTGGCGGTTATGCCCTGGCCTTATTAATGCCAAGCATAGCCGTATCGATCCGGAGACTTCATGACACTGACCGCAGCGGCTGGTGGGTGCTTTTTTCTCTGGTTCCCCTCATTGGTATTATTGTGTTTTATCTCTTCATGGCGCAAGACAGCGAACCCGGCGAAAATCAATATGGACCGAACCTAAAGGAAGCCGGCTTGCCCCCTGACAAGTGAACTTCCGTTATCACAACTGCCAGTCATTTTACTATGGCCAAACAACAATTATTGATTCCACATCATTCAACACTGATTATATGCTTGATAAACTTCATTAAAAAAAGGAAAGTAAAGTATGGCACAAAAAATACTCGTTATTGCAGAAAAGCCTTCTGCGGCAAAGGATATCGCAAATGGCCTTGCAGACAATTTCAAAAAGAAAGAGGGGTATCTGGAAGGGTCCAGATATGTTGTTGCGTGGGCGAGAGGACATCTTGTTACTCCCAAAAACCCCGATGCTTATGGAGACCAGTGGAAGAAATGGGATCTCGATACGCTTCCGATAATCCCGGAGAAATTTCAGTATGAAGTAATAAGAGCAACCACAGGTTTATTTAAAGTTCTCAAAAAGCTTATCAACGATCCCGATGTGGAAAGCATAGTAAACTGTGGTGATAGCGGAAGAGAGGGCGAGCTAATCCAACGCCTTATTTATATCATGGCAGGGAATAAAAAACCCGTCAAGAGGATGTGGACATCCGAGGCGTTAACACCTGATGCAGTGAAGCGTGCTTTTGCCAACCTGAAAGATGCCGGGGAATATGACCGCCTGTTTAACAGCGCTATCGCAAGGCAGCATGCAGACTGGCTTGTTGGAATGACAAACACCCGGGCATTTTCCGTAAAGTACGGCGGGTTCAAAAACGTGTATTCTATCGGAAGGGTTCAGACAGCGACCCTTCGAATCATAGTTGACAGGGAAAAAGAAATACTGAATTTTAAACCTGAAAACTACTGGCTCGTAAGGGCTAAGTTTAAACACAAAAGCGGTCAGTATGAGGGCCTTTGGTTTAATGCAAAAAATCAGCCGGAAGAAAAAGAGGTTTCGCCCCGGCCCCCCGCAAAAGATAGTCCCGAGGATAAGATATCGTCCAGGGTTTCGACAGAGAAGCTTGCAAAAGAGATCATTGATCGCGTTAATGGCAAAAAAGGAGTTGTGCAGTCTATCACCAAAAAATCAAAAGAAGACCCTGCTCCATTGTTGTTTTCCCTGTCTGTTCTTCAGCAGGAGGCGAATAAGCATTTTGGTTTCTTTGCAGAAAAAACCCTCAGCGTGGCCCAGTTACTCTATGAGAAAAAGGTTATCACCTATCCAAGAACCAGCAGCCAGTACCTCGGTGAAGAATTTGACAAAGATGCAAGTAAGATACTGGACAAGCTTTCTTCGTCCGGACAGATAATTTTCGACATCAGAAAATGTACAGTTAACAAGAAAAACAAGAAGGTATTTGATTCATCGAAACTCGCTGATCACCATGCGTTAATTCCTACGGGGCTTACTGCCGGCTTATCACCCGATGAGCAGAAACTTTACAACCTTATCTGTACAAGGTTCATCGCTGCTTTTTATCCTACATTCAAATATACCACCACAACCGTTGTTACCCTTGTCGGAGCCGATACCTTTGAATCGAAAGGCAAGATAGTTCTTGACCCGGGCTGGAAAGCGGTATACGGATCCAAAGATCAGGATAAGATTATCCCGGATTTACTTAACAACGACCCTGTTACCACAATAGGCGCGCACACCGAAGCAAAACAGACTACTCCCCCTGCACGGTACAACGATGGTACCTTAATCAATGCCATGACAAATGCCCAGAGGTTTATAACCGATGCAGCGCTTAAAAAAATACTGAAGGAAACTGCGGGGCTCGGCACAGAAGCCACCAGATCAAACATTATCGACACAATAATCCATCGCTTTTATGTAAAACGTGAAGGCAAGCAGTTTGTTCCTACTGATAAAGGAATATTCCTTATTGATACACTTCTCGATGACCCCATTGCAAATATCGGCAATACGGCACTCTGGGAACAGACACTTGATGACATCGCCGCAGGAAAAGTGGCATCATCCAATGAGTTTATGGAAAGCATAAAAAAATACATTACGGGATTTGTTAAAAAGATCAGAGGTGCCAGCGCCGGTACTCCTGATAAATCACAAAACAATAACTATTCAACAGATGCTTCTCCTGCTGGAAACGGAAACGCCCCGACAGGGCAGGATAGCATTGGTTCCTGTCCCGAATGTGGTAAAGATATTATTGAAACCGCAAAAGGATATTCCTGTTCGGGATACTCCAATGGTTGTAAATTTGCAATATGGAAAGATTCCCTTAAGAGGCTCGGCGGGAGAAAAGTTACTGCATCCCAGGCAAGAAAACTCCTCAACAATGAGACTATAAAATTATCCGGACTCACTTCTAAAGCTGGTAAAAAATACGATGCCGGCGGCAAACTCAACAAGCACATACAGTATGGATGGCAGATAGGCATCATCTTCGACAACAATGGCTATTCCAACAACAGCAGTTCTTAAAAAGGTGGCAGCAATGGCAAAAGAAAAAAAGTGAGAAGACCGGTACTCAACGAAGTTCCCTTAACTTCCGCCATTAAGCCTATGACTGTAAATATCACGATGAGCCCCGGGC
>CAYMTB010000316.1:0-3613 GCA_964393225.1 uncultured Syntrophorhabdaceae bacterium | reverse complement strand
TAAGCATCTGTGTGAAAAAGTTGCCGTGAAATGCCGTGAGTTTTGCAAGAGGGCCCTTCTATTCTGTTATGTTTTCTGTCAGGCCCTTAAGCCAGGGCGCAATCAGGCTGAGGCTTAATACCTCGTCAACAGCATCCATCTTGACAGCAGTTCCGGGCATGCCGAACACAATACTGCTTGCTTCATCCTGTGCAATTGTATAAGCACCTGCCTGGCGCATATTCTTTAATCCCAGTGCGCCGTCCTGCCCCATGCCGGTCAGCAGTATACCGATGGCCTCTGCTTTAAAATTTTTGGCAACAGACTCAAAGAGGGCATTTACGGATGGACGATGACCTCCTATCAGATCGGAGTAATCAAGTAACAGCAAACCATTATCCCTGACAATCATATGGGCGTCATCAGGGGCTAAGTAAACTGTGCCGGGCCGGACAACCTCGCCATTTTCACCCACTTTGCAAAGAAAAGGGGTTGTTTTGGAGAGCCAGTCCGCCATACCTGAGATAAAACCATGACTTATATGCTGAACGATCACAATGGGAAGAGAAAAATTTGATGGCAGTCCGCTAAGAATTATCTGCAGGGCCGGGGGGCCGCCAGTGGATGCGCCAATTGCAATCAACCGGATTTTCTTACGCACCTGGAACGGAAAAACGTATCTCTCCGGAGCGGCATTCTTTGTCATACCACCAACAGGTTTTAGGAACGGAGATTCCAACGATAAATGCCGTCGCACCACCTTTATGGTTGCCATGATTTTGATCTGCTCAATTAGATGCTTTACCTCTGTACTTTCAGGATCTAACGATTTTGGTTTTTGGAGAACCGTCAATGCGCCGAATGCCAGAGCCTTGAAACTTACCTCCATAATGGTTTTAGAGTCGATACTTGTGAGCACCACAATCGGACAAGGTGCTTCGTCCATAATCTGATGGATAGCCTCATAACCGCTCATGCCCGGCATGAGGATATCCATGGTTACGATATCCGGCCGCAGTTTCCTGCAAAGACCAACGGCGTTTTCGCCGTTTCGAGCCTCCCCGATTACTGTCAATTCAGGGTCATTCTCAAGTATGTTCCGGATTCCCAACCGGATAGTCGGTTCGTCGTCAACAACCAGAACTCGAATCATTTATCCCTCGTAACTTGAAAAATCTGTTCGCGGTTCACATCCATTCACAGAGGGTTAGATGTTTGGACGGTTAGAGGGTTAGCTAAACCTCAAATCATCTAACCTTCAAGCCCTCCATTCTCCTGCCTCATTTAATCAGCCTCTCTATGGCTTCAAGCAATTCCTGCTGCTCAAAGGTGCTCTTTACGATGTACGCGTCTGCGCCTGCCTCCATGCCCTGTAAACGGTCCTGCTGTGAATCAAGGGACGTGACCAGCACAACCGGTATATTGGTATACCTTCCGTCGCCCTTTATCGCCCTCGTAAGGGCGAATCCATCCATTCTCGGCATATCGATATCTGAAACCACCAGATCAGGCAGGGTTTTTTCGCTGCTGCACATATGTTCCCATGCCTCCTGCCCGTCAACGAGAGCAACTACACCATAGCCCGCGTTCTCAAGAATATGTTTTTCGAGGGTTCTGGTTGTAATGGAATCATCGACTACCAGAACACGCTTTCGCCGGATTTCCCGGGCAATAACGGGCAATGCGGCGAAAGCGGCAGACCCGATATGAACAGACTTCATTATATCAGCAACATTCAGAACAGTAACCAGCTGACCATCTCCAAGAATAGTGACACCAGCGATATTGCGAACCCTGCGCAACTGTTTCCCCAATGACTTTATGACTATCTGCTGCGTTGAAAGGAAGGCGTCTACACGCAGGGCAATACGTTTTTCTATCACGGACATAATTACCACCGGAATTTTGGCATCAGGGCTCAAAGGCTGTTCTGCATCCCGCAATCCGAGGATATACGCCAGATTTACGAGCGGCAGGGAACGCCCATCCGCGAAAATTGCAGGACGCCCCTCTATGCTCCCTATCTGCTTTATGTTGATATGCAGCATCCACTCCACGTTCATCATGGGGAGCGCTACCGTTTCTCCTGCCACACGCACCAGCACAACCTGGCTGGTGGCAAACGTGAGGGGCAGCATGAGGATGAACGTGGTACCCGCGCCGGACACTGTGTCCACCTGGATTAATCCATGCATCTGCTCAAGGTTTTCCCTGACCACATCCATGCCGACTCCACGACCGGAAATGTCGGTAACCTGTCCTGCGGTGGACAAGCCTGAAAAAAATATCAATTCGACAGTTTCGCTATCGTTTAATCCGGCTGCCTTATCAGGTGACACGAGGCCGTGTTCCACGGCTGACCGGCGCACCGCCTCCAGATCAATGCCCCTGCCGTCATCAGAAACCGTCATTACCAGATTGTTGCCGCGCTGTTCCGCACAGATTTGAATGGTGCCGTACCGGGGCTTTCCTACTGATAAACGTTCCTCAGGGGACTCGATGCCATGATCAATCGCATTACGTAAAATGTGGAACAGGGGGTCCTTCATAAGCTCCAGGGCTTGACGGTCTACCTCGGTTTCCTGTCCTGTCATCTCGAGGACAATATCCTTTC
Source organism: uncultured Syntrophorhabdaceae bacterium (assembly GCA_964393225.1). Taxonomy (GTDB): domain Bacteria; phylum Desulfobacterota; class Syntrophorhabdia; order Syntrophorhabdales; family Syntrophorhabdaceae; genus MWEV01. Next base: position 1,020 of record CAYMTB010000316.1, on the reverse strand, counting down.
CGGAGTCGTGCGCAAGGTCGCGGACCATACGCGGAAACATATCAAACAGGGTAGCTACGGGAAGCATCCTCGCATTGCGGATACCATTCTGCAGATCATCAGTAACAAGGTGCAGATAGCTGCGATCATTTTTCAGATTGCCCATAAGTGCATTAAGCTCAGCGCTGACGGCATTCAGTTCCTGTTCGTTGCTATCCATAAAGTCAATAAGCCGGTTAAGGTCAGTATTGTGCGCATGCGTCTTGTCCCTCCGGAGACGGTTGTAATGGGGACGGGCCTTCCGCCAGCTTTTTTGCCAACGCATGGTGCGCTGCTGCAGGACCTTTGTCTGTTCAAGAAATTGTTCCGTACGCATGCGCACAACCATCAATTCACCCAGACTGCCCATTAATGCATCCAGCTTGGCAGTTGCCACCCGGATCGTGTCATCCGACGTTATCGGGCGCGCGGTCAGCGGCTGCTGATTGACCGTTTTTGATGGTGGTGCACCTGATTGCGTTACAACAGGCGGTGTAGCTGAATCCGCCAACAGTTGGGCATTGGCAGTCGACTCAATAGTTGGCATGGGCGAGTCCGGATTTTTTTCGCCGGTTATCAGATTGTCCAGGCGGGTGAGGACAACCTTTAAATGTTCCTCTGGAACCTGTTCTCCACGCATATGGGCTGTCATGACCAGGCCTATAGTGTCCGCAGCCTTCAGAAAAGTATCGATGTGTTGTGTTGTGAGGAGGCTGTATTCCTTTCGTACAATATCAAGCGCGCTTTCCATCCGGTGGGCAACCATCTCAATGTCCTTAAGATTGACAAAACGGGAGGCGCCCTTGAGACTATGCGCGGCTCGGAAAATTCCCGTTAATAAATTGTTCCGCTCATCGAAAGGAGGGTTTTTCTCAAGCGCAAGAAGCCCCCTGTTCAATGTGCTGAGATGTTCTTCCAGTTCCTTCTGGAACGTGGCCATTAATTCTTTTTGCATCTTTTCAGATAAAGGCATTACCTGTTTCCCTGGATTATATTCTATTC
>CAYMTB010000315.1:0-3616 GCA_964393225.1 uncultured Syntrophorhabdaceae bacterium | reverse complement strand
AGTCTCGGGGGAAGGTAAAACGAAGCTGGTCCTCAAAGGTCGCCTCCAGGGCCGCGCCTTGGTTCTGCATGGAGCCTTGCGTGGCCTTGCGGCTGGCCTCCTCAAGCTGCTTCTGTACGGTTCCTAGTTTGAGTTCCAGCCCTTGAATCTTGAGGTCTGACTCCTGTTTGATGCTCTGCTGCAGTTCGACGGTGACCTGCGCGATGCGTTGCTGAGCGGCAGCATCGGCCTGCTGGCGGGCCTCAATCTGGGCAAGTCGCTGACTCTCGACGAGTTTCTGATTCTGCTCCTGCATGTCGGTGAGTTGCTTCACCAGCCGATCTGTGGATTCCCGGTTCTGCTGCTCGCGCTGCTTCTGGAGAAGCTGTTCGCGCTCTTGGCTCTCTTTCTGGACTCGGAGTGCCTCTTCGACAGCTTTGCGCTCATTCTCACCGGCCTGTTTCGTAGCTTCCGCCAGGAGCTGCTCTGACTCTTTTGCGAGCTTCGCGCGTTCAGACTTTAGTCTGATCTCAATCTCAGCCTGAGCCTGTTGGTTCACCTGCTTCAGCAGGGCCTCGGACATGGCGAATTGGTGACTGCACTGGGGACACTGGATGGTGTTGGACATGATAAGCAGTCGGGCAGGCTGTTGTAGTACTATTCGACTATTGGACTGTTAGGAAGGAGGAAGAAGTAAGCGATGACTGGAAAATCAGGCTTTGGAGGAGATGACGGATTCGACCCACTTGGTGAGATCTTCGCCGGTCTTGAATCCGTCCCCACGCTGATCAAAGTCGAGGAATCCATCCTCATTGGCGTGGAAGGTTGCCGCGCCCCCCTTTCCGGAGATGCCGAGGGTGATATCGAAGCCGGAGGCGTCCTGGAACTCGACAAAGAGCCAGTCCATGAGATCTCCGTTGAAGGACTCCTCCGCAGCGCCACCGCAGAACTCTTTTTTCTCCACGACCTTATAGGTGAGGCTTTTCTCGGCGAACCACTCATCAAGGGCCGGTTCGTAGATGTACTGAAGTAAGAATTTTCGGGTCGCGCGGTCAACAAAGCCGATGAACTCTTTCTCAGAGCTAAAATCTGGGATCCATTCTGAGATGACCTCATCGTCATCTTCGCTTCCAATCGAGCACCAAGTCCCTTTTTTCAGAGTGTCAGGGATCCAGAAGCTGAGTTGGGCGGCTTCTCCCCCAAAGGTGGTGGCTTCAATGGTGAGGCAGATTCCGGGACCATAAACTGCTGCCTCCTCTGGAGTGAGAAGAGCCCTATGGTCAAGGAGAGCTCCCGGGGTCTCCTGCTTTTCCATGCTGTGATAAATGTGATGGGGATGGGCCCATTCGTTAAAAGCAATAAGGATGGATTCTGTGGTCATAGTGTTTGAGGTGTTTAGGATTTTAGTCTGAAGACTGTTAGTATTGGCCGAGCGACGAGCGTCGAAGGTCGAGCGTCGAGAGCTGGAAAAAGATCTGGGGTGTTGTAAGGCTTTTAGGTGATGGGTTATCGGAGGGAATGATTGCAGGCAACTTAGACAGGAGCTGTCTTTCAGGTTAAAGATTACAGATAATCTCTCGATGGAGAAATTTGGGCGTCTTGGCTACTCATTTCCCACTAAAATTCGTCCTCCCCCTCGGTGGCAGGAGCGGAGGTGTCTGGATTGCTCTCCTGCCCCGGATTCTCAGAGTGCTTACGACTCCCTTTCTTCGCACGAGGTGGAGACTTCTTCTTTTTTGGTGTTGCCGAAGGGGCGGGATGATCGCTGACGCGCTCGACATGCTTGTCCAGCTCGGCCAGATAAATGGCATCCTCGGGATTATTGCCTCCATAGATGACCTGCATGAGTCCAGGGATGTAGCGATCAAAAGTCGACATGCCGGTCTGAAAGAGCCTCCCGATCATCTTGTCCCCGATGGCATGATCCTCCATCAGGTGGGTGATGTGATAACGGACCTCGCCGTCCCTCATATCCGTCTCGAAACATCCCACGACAAGTCCGTATTGAGCGCGGGCAAGGTACTCCGCCGCAAGGGGGCGCATCTTTTCATTCGAAACGCGAAATGGCAGGGTGATGAAGAACTGAGCCATATGGTCGTCCTCGGAAACGCGGATCGCGACATCCATGTTGGCGTGCTCACCATAGAGCTGGAAGCGAAGGCTTTTCTCTTCCCGATCAATCGTAAAGACCTTCAGGCGCTCCTCAAAGTGATTGCAGATTGAGAAAAACGGGCCGCCGAAGTCGGGGGTGGAGGATGGTTCAAATGGGGTGATATCTGAATCGGACATGGTCGTTTATGGGGTTAGAGGTTTTTGCTGATTGGAAGGTTATGGAATGAACGATAGGGCATGCATTGGACAGGATGTGTCGACTGTTTTGTAGTGCTCACTTTTTTGTAATTGCAGACATAGAAAGGCCTAATTGAGGAATCAGGGTTTTCCCCTCTTTAAGACCCGGAGTGATATCCTTGGCGAAGACCCATCCCACTGAGCCAGCAAGCACTGCAACGAGTCCAATATAGAGCGCGCCCATGATCAGACGCTTCAGGACCGGCACCCTGTCGTAGTCACGAAGATGCAGAGGCTTCTTCCTGAACAAGGAAAAAATCATGGGGAGGGAGACCGCCAGCATCACGATCGCGGCTGGTGAATGAATAAACCAAACAAACACGGCCAGCAGACACCATCCCGGGATCCAGAGCCAACGACTTAGAACCGTTGTCACATGCCCCCCATCCATGGTGCCCAATGGGACCAAGTTAAAAAGGTTCAAGCAAAGGCCGATAAATCCCAACTCTGCAAAGTAGAACTCTCCATTAATGTGATGAATACCCACGCAGGCAAAGGCGCCGAGGGATCCTAAAATAGGACCTGCAATTCCGATAACGGCCTCATGCCAGGCACTCGTGATTTTTCCACGGATGTCGATGATTGCCCCAATGTAGGGGATGAAGATGGGGGCACTTACCTTGACCCTGTAATAACGAGCCGCCAGGAGGTGCCCAATTTCATGGATCGCCAAAAGCGAAATATAACCAACTGCCAAAATCCATCCCAGGCTAGAGGCGTAGATGGCTATGGAGATCAGCATTGATCCAAGCGTCCAGACTGGCGCAGGGATAACCCCTAGTGCTTTTGAGGCTTCGATGAGTGCCAGAAGACCTTTTAGGAATGGAAATAAGACATCATCTCTAAGAGCCTCACCGATCCGCTGAAGTCGTGTCTTGCGACGCTCACGGATCCAGTCACGAACGGATTCCTTTTTATCAGTTTGGAAAGGCAGCTCGGACTGCAGGAGTTGAAGCGATCGCATTCGATAGTTCTTTCTTAGTAATAAACGGGAGCACAATAACCCGCAGGATAAGTTGCAGGAACCGGCGGCACATAGACTGCTTGAGGTGTTGCAATCACCGGTGGAGCAGTAATCCCAACAAGCCCACCAAGCCCGAGACCAAAGAGCACCCAACCAAGTCCGTTAGGGATACCTGTGCCATACCACCCCCCGGCACCCCCATAACATCCGCCGGACGTGTAAGCACCACCATAGCCACAGCCACCACCGTAGCCATAACCGCCGGCACGGTAGTACCCACCTGCATTTCCTCCATTCCATCCGCTCCCTCCCCCATGATAATAT
>CAYMTB010000314.1:0-3623 GCA_964393225.1 uncultured Syntrophorhabdaceae bacterium | reverse complement strand
AAATATGATCATAAAGATGGAAAAGCCAGGAAACTGAAATTATGCAAAGGTCTTTTTATGGAAAGGAATGAGATATAGTTACAGTGTTGTTTGATACCGGCGAGATCTTCTGAAGAGAATCTTGCCGGTATCCCCATTTCTCAAACAATATCACCATCTTCTCTAATACTTTTCAACATTACCTGTTCATAAGTTGTTTAAAAGCGATAGAAGCAGGTCTTTAACCCTTGGAATATCAAAGTTCTATACCAGATTCCCTATTATACAGGCTTTACAAAATATCATTGAAATTACAGGTATTATGATATTATGCCTTCTGGGAAACCAGTCATAGCTCCGCATATATTTATCTTTACAATATCTGGATGTTACATATGCTCTAATTTTCACAATTAGCACAATGACTATAGGTAAGGGTTTGCGGGGTGGCAAGAAAAGGTGTGAAAAAGAGGTTGGATGTTAGCGGCGAAAGCTTGAAAAATGATCATGGGGTTTTAAATATGAATTTTAAGGACTTGAGTACAAGTGGATCTTTGTAGGCGGTTCACGGTTAGAAGTACCGGGAAGTTATCATGGAAACGTCGGAACGGATTAAAATTCAGCATTGATTCAGGAAAAGATGTTGCCGGTATTTCTACCGATCAGAAGCAACCCCATTCTCTATTAACAACAACTTCTTCTCCCTCGACAATTTCTTGACCTGTATTTCTCTTTTCATGGCGTCAGATTGTGTTGGACAACTCTCAGAATAGATAAGCTTCACTGGCCGCCTTCCGCTTGTGTACCTTGCTCCGTAACTGGTGTTGTTATGTTCATGCAATCTTTTGTCAATATTATTGGTGTAGCCGGTATAGAGGGTTTTATCAGAGCATTCAAGGATGTAGGCATAGAATGTAACAGTGTTCATATATTATTATTGACACATTCCTGCATGACATGTAATGTGTCTCTCAATACATAACACGTAAAAACGCTGGAACAAAAAATAACAAGTCCTCCATTGAAATTGACCCCACATCGGCCGATCTTCATGTTGTGATTTTCAAGGGAGTTGTTGATGCTGCATCATAGCTTTTCGCATATTCCATCTGTCGGAGCGGCAACGGAAAGGAGAATCTGGGACAGCGGCGTTTGTTCCATGGATGATTTTATTAAATCGCCCCCGGTCTTTCTTTCGGTGAACAAGTCGAGAAAAATTGCCGATCACGTTCAGCTGTCAAAAGAAAAGATAGCAAATAGGGATGCTAAATATTTCTACGGTAATCTTCCATCAAAAGAGCACTGGCGAATGTTCAGAGAATTTCAAGATATGACAGCCTATCTCGATATTGAGACAACAGGCCTTGGCAGCTCAGGAGACATAATCACAACGATTGCCCTGTATGACGGGCAAGACATCAAGCATTATGTTAATGGGGTAAATCTTAACGATTTCAAAAACGACATAATGGAATATGGAATCATTGTGACCTACAACGGAAAAACCTTCGATATCCCTTTCATCGAAAACTATTTTGGTATAAGTATTCCTCACGCCCATCTTGACCTGAGGTATATACTTTACAGCCTCGGATATTCCGGAGGTTTGAAATCATGTGAGCGGCAATTGGGGATAGGAAGAACAGGCGGTTTAGCTGACGTAGATGGCTTTTTCGCCGTTCTTTTGTGGAATGACTACAAAAAGACAGGAAACGAGAAATCGCTGGAAACTCTTCTTTCATACAATATTGAGGATGCGGTGAACCTTGAATACCTGATGGTGGAAGCCTACAACAAAAAGCTGAAGAACATCCCGTTCAGCATTAATGCAATGGAGATACCCAGGTTACCAGAAAATCCGTTTGAGATTGATGAAGATTCAGTTAATAAAATTAAGGCAAGATATTACTACTGGTAAGTATGCCTGGGGCTAACGTCGAAAGAATATTATCAATGTGAGGCAGAACATACCCCATGAAAATCTACAAACTGAAAAGAACTGATAGGCCTTCCGAACCTGCCGCTAACCCATCCGTTATGCCTTTCGGCAAATACAAAGGCCAGCCGATTGATACAATACCCGACAGATATATTATTATGCTTGCCGATGACTTCGGACAGGACAATCAAGGTATTCTCCCCGATAACAGGTTCAATTTCAAGGTACCTCTTGAGATCATGGAAAAGGCAAGAGAAGAATTAAAAAAGCGTGGATACAAAAAGAAAGGTTCGCGATGGGAGAAGGATTAAGAATGTTGCATTTCCTCCTTCATCAACCAAATGATACACAAAAAAGAATCCGGAAAGACTTTTCTGCCGTTACCTCTTCCCCTTGCAAAGCTGCTTGAAGTATGTAAGAATCACAATATGATTAAATATTTCTTCATATCTCTTATGATATTAACTGCTCTTGCCGGGTGCTGACGCCCCTGAAGCCCAGCGGGAACTGGGATTCAATGCATTATGGGAAAGGTCTTATTCAGCCCTGAAAATGGACAAAATCATAACTGGAATCAGCCGGTGAAACATCAAAGGACTATACGATCCTTTATGATTATTCCGTATGATTCGTCAATTACTAATGTATTTTGAAGGTTTTGATCGGCAAAAAATCAGTCTTGCTCTTATGGTATTCTTCTTTATCTAACATACAGAGGTTAACTTGATAACAAAAATAATCTCAGGCGGCCAAACAGGAGCAGACGCTGCCGCCCTTGATGCAGCTATCGAACTGAACATCCCACATGGTGGCTGGATACCGAAAGGTAGAAAGACAGAAACTGGTCCATTACCTGATAAGTATCAACTCCAGGAGATGCCCACAGGAAGCTACACCAGGAGGACGGAACAGAATGTTATCGATTCCGACGTTACAGCGATTTTCTCTCATGGTCGCTTATCAGGTGGCTCTCTCAAAACGTACAATTATGCAAAGAAAAACAACAAGCCATGCCTCCATCTTAATATGACAAGACTTTCAGTCGATGAAGCAGTAAAAGAAATACTGCATTGGATAGAAGAAAACAATATACAGATCCTGAATGTTGCTGGTCCCAGGGGAAGTAAAGACCCGGAGATTTATGCTGTTGTAAAAGAAGTACTGGCAATAGCTCTCACAGAGAATCTTGCCAATAATCAACATACCACGCACAAAAGCACTTATTATTCAATGGAATATATCGAAGAAGATGAAAAAATCCTCATATTGTTTTATAATGACCGGAATGAATTGGTGGCAAAGAGGGAGTTACCGAAATGTGCTACAGTTGAAGACTATATAGAAAAGAACCGGCAGAACCGATGAATATAACTACCCCTCATACTAAAGAAAATCTTATCAAAATCATCAAAACCCTTCTTCATACAGATGAGGATCTCAATTTTCTTCTCCGGTTAAAGAAGGAAGACCTTGAAAAACTTGCATCCATTGTCAGAGCAAGGACCGGTGGATAATGGGCGGAATTTCAGGAACATCTAACGGTAATCTTTTGGCAGTAATCTTATATAAGTTTTTCTGGATTTATTGATTACTGGGTATAACATGCAGAGTCTTTGCAGGTTATTTTCTGTTACTGCAGGTATTGGGCTTCTTCCTCCTACCATTAATTCCTGTATAACTATCATATAAGCAGGTAAGATTGCCC
>CAYMTB010000313.1:0-3631 GCA_964393225.1 uncultured Syntrophorhabdaceae bacterium | reverse complement strand
AAACTCGTTGCCACAACACAGGGAATCAATTTCAAGCTCGCCCTGGAAGGCGTAAGTCTGAAACTGGCAAAATAATTGACACTGCCTGGAAAAGTCCATCCACCCTGCCTCCCCGATAAAGGGGTGAGGCAGGGTGTTTTATTTCCCCTCAAGAAAAGTAACAATAACTGTTTTAGCAAGGCCCTATCCCGCCCTTGAAGGGACCGGGGTGAGGATGTGGTCGGCGGCTTGATTTTCTTATCCTCTCATGGCGAGAAACCATCACATTGTCTGCCCCCTCGAGGTGTGACTATAAGCTGCAAGGGTCTTGGCGATTTTTTATGTACATCTCAATCCCGGAGGCTTGGGACTTTTTGATACCGAGGGGGAAAAAGGGTTTTTGCGAGGGAAGCCGTATTTATGACCACCGAAAAGACAAGAAGAACTAGTTGGTAAAGGTTTTCAGCCCCTGTTACCTTTTAATAGCTGCTTCTCCAGTTTTACCAAGGTGACATAATGCTCGATGATATGATCCGGCATACCGTTCAATAGGGACAGAAGTTCTTTTTTGAAATGCTTTTTATCGGCGCGATCCCTTACCTGATTCTTTTTGCTCTCTTCTTTAGTGTCTTCTTCCTTGAAAAAGTCGATCATCGTTGTGGATAGTGCCTCTGCTACCATTTCCAGAGACTTCTGGGTGTAAAGACGTCTGCCACTTTCCAGTTGATTGATGTACCCTTGAGAAAGACCGCTTTCCAGGGCAAGTGCCTCCTGGGTTAGTCCTTTTCGGGTACGGATTGTCCTGATATTGTTGCCTACGATATTTTTTCTTTTCATGCGCCCATGATATTACAGCATGCAATTATCAACAAATGCACGAAGCAATATTATTGTTGATTAAAATATTGCATGGTGCTATGAAAAAAAGAAGGATTGGTTTATCGTTCTTTCTATAGAGCGCGTGTTAATGGTCCAACTTAGCAAGTACAATTAAACGATTTAACGAATAAAGAAGGGAGAGAATTAATATGAAGAAAGTAACTATGATGTTTGTTTTCGCCTTCCTAATGGTGTCAATTCTTAGTGTTTCCTTAGCCGAAGCGGCCAAACCAAAGAAAGCTGAAAAAGGAGGAAGCAATAGTGCGCTCGAGTCCAATTTAAAAACATACTTCTCAGAAAAGATACCATATGCAAATATTACTGCTGTAAAAGTTATTAAAGTTGGTGATGTTGTTAGTGTGAAGAGAAGGCAAGTTTTAACTAATAAGATTATCGAAGACCTTGAAAGGCCAGTTTTAGTAAATATAACTGGAAAATGCTTATATAGCGCCACGATAATAAACGAAAATGTCAGACAAGTTTTACATAAGAATGAATGGGGAGAGTGGGCTATAGGACAAGGCACTCAAACAGAGGACAGTATCGTGTCTGGAATGCTTTCTGCCACATTTGATGTCCAAAAATGTCCTGAGAATCCTGAGAGTATAGCGCAAAGAAAGAGGGAAAAAGAGGCGGAGGTAGCGAAGAAAGAGGCGAAGATAGCGGCTGAGGAAGCAGCCGAGAGAAAGTCCTTCATAACTAATGCAGATGGGACGGTAACGGACACGAGAGCAGGGATCGTGTGGGCTTCGAAGAGCATGTCGGAAAAAATTGACTGGATAAACGCCAAGTCATATTGCGAGAATTATCGCGGGGGCGGGTGGCGGATGCCGACGAGGGATGAGCTGATAGCGTTATCTACGGTGAGTGATGATATTCTAAAAGGGCAGTTTGCAATGAATCGAGAGGAAGATGTAAGTAAATGTACAACAGCATGTGAGGTAAAGTCAGGCAGATGTAATCGTGATGTAACCGTATGGACATCGGACATGGGGGTTAATAATGCAAGGGCTTACTCTTGCAATATCAGAACGGGCACTTGTGGTGAAAAAATGCTTAAACTTAAAACTACAAGGGCATACCGCGGATCCTGTGGGGACTTCGGTGACTATGGTCGTGCTATCCCGGTGCGATCTATCAAATAGAGCGTTTAATCATTTTTTTATTTGAGGTCGGAAAAGAACCTTGGCGTGACCAGTCCTATGCTGGCAAAGCTTGCGTACTTCCGGTACGATCCAAGGAATAGTATATAGGGCTTTTCTGGTCCAAGGCGAAATCCTGGCCGCGAAAATAAATATGCGCAGTATTATCTGAAAGTGTGTCAATGGCCAAGGATTAAACCGCTCGTATAATAGGCGGTAAAAAGCATGGAACTGAAATGGACAGATCCATCTAGATGTTAAAGTAGCTGCTAATGATGCTTTTGCGGATAGCGTAAAAAAGTGATATACGAATTTTATTCTTGGGATCGTGGGATAAGATAGGGGAATTTTACCCAGAACTCCGCGAGAGTTTTGATCGAATTATTAGGACATGATAAGAAAGATCAGCATCATATTCCTCAGCGTAATCGCTGCCAGTCTTATCTTTTCAGGGGAAGCTTATTGCTGGGATCACGACGACAATATTGAAAAAGCGGTCCGGGATTTCAAGGGTCACTATAAAGAAAGCGGCATGAGCCTGATGCGGAGTCAGGTCAGTGGATGTTACAAGAGCGCCCTTAAGACGAAGAACAAGAAGAAGTTTGAATACTGCGCCGCTTATGATTCTTCGGCTTTTTTCCTGGATAATCAGATGGTTCAGAAAATGAATTTTCCCCCACAGGAATATTTTGTTTTGAATTCCGTTTCAAAAAGAATTGAAGATGGATTGGCGGCATTGGGCTACCCGGAAAACAAGCGTGGGACAGAGGCCAAGTTCATTGCTGATACAACCGCTAAGTGGTTCAAGGTTGTCTTTGAGAATTACTGACAGATGACATCACTCCCGGCTCTTGCTGCTGGAAAAGATCCAATATGATCATATCCTTATGACAGGCCAATTCCCAGGGCAAGTGCCTCCTGGGTCAGTCCTTTTCTATTTCTGATTATTCTGATGTTGTTGCCCACGACATTTTTCTTTTTATGCCCTTATGATATTACAATGTGCAATTATCAACAAGTACACGAAGCAATATATTTGTTGACAAAATCATTGCATGGTGTTATAAAAAAGTAGGGTCAAGTGGCATGAAAGCCTAAATTGTCAAACGATTTATGGAGCAATGCGAAATCAAAACAAGGAGAATGTAAAATGAAAAAGCTAATGTCGATTGTTTTTTTAGTTCTTTTTGCCCTGTCCATAGCTGGCGTCAGTTTCGCAGCTGAGACGAAAACAGCAGTAGAACCCACAAAAGCGGTAAAACTTTTCTCAAGTCAAAATGTTAGCGTTACGACAATAGATTGCACGAGTAAAGATCAAATAGTGATTGCTGCTGGGCAGGGTTGTGGCAATTACTGTCAGGAGCTCTGCCATGGGAGAAGCGATTATTCGTCATGCTATAATCGTTGCATGAGAAACTGTAAATAACTCTAACTTTACGGACTCTGTGCCCAGCAGGAATCTGTCGGCCTATTCTCAATAAGACTTAAGCGTGGCCTAGTGCCTGAACACAAAAAGGAGTAACTTATGAGAACACAAAAATGCCCATCTTGTGATGCAGTAAACACACTTAAAGCCAAAACATGTTATAATTGTGGGAAAAAAATTGGTACTTGGGCATCTATTAAAACGA
>CAYMTB010000312.1:0-3695 GCA_964393225.1 uncultured Syntrophorhabdaceae bacterium | reverse complement strand
GCGACGCTTCAAAAAGCCGGAGTGATACTGGGTGGCGATCTTGACGGGCCGAAGGCGCGCATACTCCTCATGCTGGCGCTCGCGCAGGAAAAAGGCGACCGGACCGGGCTCAATAAATATTTCAGCCGGTAATATTTGAAGAACCATTTAGCAGTAAGGACACGTCTTCTTCATATTATTGATGATCTGTTCAACAATTTTTAACCGTTTCTCAAGATTTTCAAAACGTTCAGAGTTTTCCATGAATCCCCCTCAGTGGAAATTGTTTCTATGGCGGTCTGTTTCCGGTTGTTCAAGTTCTTTTATTCTCTTTTTTAATAGGGATATTTCTTTAATCAGTTCTGGATTTGTCCTGGATGGGTCTTTCATCTGGCCTTCCTGTGGTGATAAATAGCGCCGGGATGGCTCAATACATGTACTTCATTGTTATTATCGCATAATATCCTTATGGAGTATTGAAGAATATCTTGTTTCAGGTCATTCATTGCCGGGCATGAAAGCTGCTACGACACTGAAAAGGCTGTCTGTGTTGACTTCAGGAAGCACCAGACAACACCTCTTATTCCAAAAACAAGCAATCATCAACGCCTTTATTTCTACTTCATCAACTCCTCCTCTACCAACTCCTCCCCAAAGGAAAACAAAAACCTCAACTCGTCGTTGCTTATTTCTACTGATATAGACAGTTTTTACCTGAATAGGTGTGGTCTGTTATTGATGCCTATATTCAGAACAGCAGAACATCTGTCGGGGCAGCTATAAAAGAAAATAACCTTGCTTCAGCCTCGGTAAAGTAAAAGGTAACAAATACTTCATCATCTGCACCCTTAGGGTAAATCCTGAGAAGATTGGGAGACTCCTCGAAAGCCTGGGCTTTTGCCTCACGTGATTCATCAAATGCAATCCTGCCTCTGACTCTCAGCCATGTACTGCCGTCACTTCCCATAACAGAAATCTCAATGTCTGGATTCTGCTTTAACTGTTTGTACACATCTTTCGTTTTATTGGTGCAGAAATAGAGCGTATTATTCCTTTTCATCATAAAGCCGAAGGGGCGAACTCTTGCCTTGTCCCCATCGACAGTGGCAATGTGAAAAACAGGATTTGCCTTTATAAAATCGTAAACAGTATCCATTTAAAACCTCCCGATAAGAATTTAGCTGTATTGGATCATGAAGAAATATACAACAAATAAAAGATATGGACAACCGAACTTTGCAGTCATGTCCACTGAATAATATTTTTATCATAGAAGTTTTATAACTGTTTTCAAAATTATCCCTTGACGGGGAACGTTCGTTCCCCTATAATATGATCATGAGATCTCTCGATACCGACAAGCTGAACGTCCGCATCAGGGACATAGCCCATTTCTATTATGAAAAAGGCAGGATGCCGACTTTCTCAGAAATAGCAGATCTTACAGGGCTTAAATCAAAAAGCACGGTCTCGAAGCTTATAAATTCTCTCCGTAAACTCGATGTGCTCGATAAAGACAAAACAGGCAGACTCATACCGAAATCCATCTGTTATCCAGTTAAAATACTCGGCACAGTAGAAGCTGGTTTCCCGATCCCCGCAGAAGAAGAACTTGCCGATACGATATCTCTTGATAAACTGCTCATTCAGAATCCCACTGCCACGTTCATGCTGAAAGTATCCGGAGACTCTATGTCAGATGCAGGCATACTGCCGGGCGACATGGTTATAGTAGACAGAGGACAGGTTCCCCGGAACAGCGACATCGTCATCGCGGAAGTCGACGGTCAATGGACCATGAAGTACCTCAAGAAAAGAGGAGACTCAATAACGCTGGTACCGGCAAACCAGAAGTACAAACCCATCAAGCCTAAAAATGAGCTCAATATAGCAGGTGTGGTAACAGCAGTAATAAGAAAGTACAGATGATCCCGTTGACAATACACTCATGGCCGAAGGCAATCCTTCATATAGATGCCGACGCCTTTTTTGCATCATGCGAGCAGTCGGTAAATCCTGAACTCAAGGGCAAGCCAGTGACTACCGGTAGGGAAAGAGGCATTGTGGCTGCTGCGAGCTATGAGGCAAAGGCAAGGGGCATAAAAAGAGGCATGAGCTTAATGGAAGGAGCATATACCCTGTTGTTTCCGGATCAAAAAGCAGCTATCAGTCCATAAGTAAGGCAAAGACCTTTACACCACCGAGCAACGACGAGACATTCGTTTATGCCCAGCTTTCAAAGAACCTTGAAAACGCGTGCATCAAGGCGAGACGCCATAAACTTGCAGCCATAAAATTGATCATCTTTTTAAGAGGACAGGACTTCAGAAACCATGCTGTGGAAATAAGGTTAAACTCTCCCACATCATATCCAGCCGATATGTTTTCAGCCTTAAGGAATGGCTTCAATCATATTTACAGACATGATGCCCTTTACCGTCAGACAGGTGTTGTTCTTGCCGGTCTCGTAGCGGGAGACAGGATACAGATGACGCTTTTCGATGACCCTGCAAGGATAGAGAAGATGTCAAAAATCTACTGCGCTGTTGATGCAATATCTGGTAAGTTCGGGAAACATGCAATACAGCATGCATCGAGTTTACCGGCAAAGCTGCAGGCCCAGCACGAAGGAGAAAGAGGAGATGTTCCCAGAAGAAAAACAGAACTGTTTAAAGGCGAAAGCGCGAGGCAAAGGGTTGGTTTGCCTGTATTGAATATAAAGATTTGAGGATATTGTTTGTATTGTAGCTCTTTCTTCTCAATTATTCTCAGGTTTCTTCTGTGAAGCCTTCCAGGTAACTGACCAGGTCTGGATCTCCCAGACAATATGGAGAAGGTTTTAAATGATAGATAAGCCGCCCCGGCTCACACTGGATGCTTCACCTCGTGGAAGACAAAGCGTCATGTCATGTTGCTGAGGGAATGAATATGACGAAAGGTCGGCGGACCCCTTAATATTTAATAATCCCTGATATGAAAATAAGAATAAAGATAACTACCCCTACTGTCCAGACCCAGGAATTTACACCACCTATCCGAGCCAGTGTTTCAGGGATGTTAACAGCCGAATGTGATGATTTCACCTCCAGTATTTTGGCCTTTGCCTGCTTGTAATATATATAGTTGGCGATTATTCCGGCAGCGATCCAGGTGAGAATGCCGAAATACGGTATACATGTAATTACAAAAAATATTATGAAATACAGATAGAGCTTTCTGTAGAGCATCCACAAAGGACCCGCAAGAAAAGCCGACCAGTTCCATGTTGCGCTGAAGTTATCTATACCCTCTACATTGAACTGCTTAAACTTAGGAAGATACTTGTCTGTATTTTTCCCTATATAGGCGGCAAAATCTTTGTCGTCTATTCGTGAATCAGGCGAAGAACCATATGAAGCGCTTTGCGTACTGGAAAGAATGTTGCCGCAATGAGAGCAAAATGTGCCTCCCTCTATGGCTTCATTGCCGCATTTACTGCAGAAAGGCATAATTTACCCCTTTTTTTGATTATATGATTCTGAAATTGTTTTTTACAATACATTTTTATTTCTTATATTTCTTTACACATACGGTTCACCATTCTATAGCACCCGATTTCAATAGTTCCTGAACATTTTTATCACCAAGCCGTGCACACATCTTCATATCTTCCCATCCTTTCTCCTTCTCTCCCACCTTATTATACATGACACCCCTATTGTAATATGCATTTGTGT
>CAYMTB010000311.1:0-3722 GCA_964393225.1 uncultured Syntrophorhabdaceae bacterium | reverse complement strand
AACTGAGGTGGTATATCGATGTCCTTGACGGCAAGGTCATCACCCCAAGTTCCGGTGCTCATGCCGGCGCAGACACCATCGATTATCAGAAACCTTACAAAGCGGCAGGGCTTGATAGGACGATCCCCTGGTATCAGACAATGGGCAACCACGATCATTTCTGGATTGGCTCAATCCCTGTGAACGATTTTCTTCGACAGTCCTACATCAGTGACACCGTCATCGCTACGGGAGATGTCCTTGCCAACCCGGGAAATATTAGCAAACCTGATTATTATATGGGCGTACTCGATGGTTCGACTCTTTACGGTGATATTGAAGGTGCAGGACCTGTGGGAAAGTTCAGCAGCCCTCCGCAGGTTGCAGCCGATCCGGACCGCCGTTCACTTTTGAGAACAGAGTGGATGAAAGAATTTTTTACAACATCTTCAAATCCGGTCGGTCACGGTTTCAACCTGATGGACGCCAAAAATGGCTTTGCCTGCTATAGCTTTGTGCCGAAGTCTGATATACCAATCAAGGTTATCGTGCTCGACGATACCCAAAGAGAAGATGATGGCTCTCCCGACATCCATGGACATGGCTTTCTTGACCAGACACGCTGGAACTGGCTTAAAAAAGAACTGGCCGATGGTCAGGCTGCCGGTCAGCTCATGATCATCGCTGCGCACATACCCATAGGCGTCGAAGCGACTAAGTCAGAAATGGGTTGGTGGCTCGATCCTCAAAATGCTGTAACCCTGCCTGACCTGATTAATGAACTCCAGAAACATCCAAATTTCATCATGTGGATTGCCGGACATCGCCATTTAAATACAGTTAAAGCATTTCCCGGTACTACACCTGAACAAGGCTTCTGGCATGTCGAAACTTCATCATTAAGGGATTTCCCTCAGCAGTTCCGCACCTTTGAGATCTACCTCAACAGCGACAATACAATTTCAATCGTTACGACCGATGTTGATCCGGCAGTCAAAGACGAAACACCTGCTGCGACATCGCGCAGGTATGCTGTCGCGACGCAGCAGATAATCAATAATAATATATATACCAATAATCCAACTGGGGATCCGAGTATCAGACCAATGCCGACCGGTTCATATAATGCGGAGCTTGTTAAGCAATTGAGCCCTGAAACGCAGAAAAAGATGCAGAACTATGGAACACCGATACACAGGTAATTATTTTGGAGAAAGGAGAACGTTTATGAAAAGTTTATTCTTGAAGAGCTTGCTTGCCCTGCTGCTGCTCGTGAATGTAGCCTTTGCTGCCGATCCTCTGCCTTCATGGAACGATGGTGCAACCAAAAAGTCTATCATCAGCTTTGTCGAGAAGGTAACAAAACCCGGATCACCTGATTTTGTGCCTGTTGCTGAGCGCATCGCTACCTTTGATAACGACGGCACGCTCTGGGCCGAGCAGCCCATGTATTTTCAATTTTTCTTTACCTTAGACCGCGTGAAGGCACTTACTCCCCAGCATCCCGAATGGAAGACCAAAGAACCCTTCGCCTCTTTACTCAAGGGTGACCTGAAAGGCGCACTCGCCAGCGGCGAACAGGCGGGGCTCGAAATCGTTATGGCCACACACGCTGGCATGACTACCGAGGACTTTGACAAGATAGTCCATGACTGGATTGCCAGTGCCAGGCACCCTGAGACGAGCCGACTCTACACTGAGATGGTCTATCAGCCCATGCTTGAACTGCTCGCATACCTGCGGGTGAATGATTTCAAAACCTTCATCGTCTCCGGCGGAGGCATCGAGTTCATGCGCCCGTGGACGGAGAAGATTTATGGCATTCCACCCGAGCAGGTCATTGGCAGCAGCATCAAAACGAAGTTTGAGTTGCGCGACGGCAAACCCGTGCTGGTACGTTTGCCTGAGGTCAATTTCATTGATGACAATGTGGGCAAACCTGTCGGCATCCAGCAGCACGTCGGCCGCCGGCCCATCGCGGCGTTCGGCAATTCTGACGGCGACCTGCAGATGCTCCAGTGGACGACCGCAGGAAAGGGCACCCGTTTGGGTCTTCTCGTGCACCATACTGATGCCGAGCGCGAATGGGCTTACGATCGCAAGTCCTCCATCGGTCAATTAGACAAGGCGCTCGACGAAGGACGGGCGAAAGGATGGACAATTGTAGACATGAAGAAGGACTGGAAGAAAATCTTTGCGTGGGAGAAGTGATACCAAAACCAATGATTACTGGTATTGAATATTATTGACAATTGTTGTGGTTACAATATGACAATAAAATAAGCATGTTACATTTTTTATCTTGTAAATTATATAAATATATCAGGAGGTAAGTTTCTATGTTTAAAAGTAGAATGTTGGTATATTTTATCTCGATTATCCTGTCGCTCATTACATCGGTTTGCATTGCAGCTGATTCATCGGTGGGCGTTGTGTTTTTGCATGGAAAAGGTGGAACTCCCAGTCATCATTCTATGACGGGCCTTACCGCGAAACTCAGAGGAAATGATTTTGTTGTGACAGTCCCCGAAATGCCTTACTCTAAATCCCGCATATATGACAAGAGCTACCAGGATACGATGCTTGAGATTGATGATGCGGTAGCATATTTGAAGAATAATGGGGCAAAGAAAATATTTATTGCGGGACACAGTTTGGGCGCAAATGTTGCCCTCCATTATGCAACAAGAACATCTGTGGAAGGTGTAATTGCAATTGCACCAGGGCACAGTCCGGAGTTAAAGATCATGCGGACAAAGCTTGCAGCCGATGTAGAGCGTGCAAAAAGAATGGTAAATGAAGGACATGGCAACAAGGCAGGCCGCTTTGACGATATAAATGAGGGAAGGGTGTTTTCGATTACTACCACTGCCAATATTTATGTCAGTTGGTTTGACCCTGATGGTGCGGCCATCATGCCCAAGAATGCTGCAGCACTCAAGCCGGAAACAGCTCTTTTTTGTATAGTTGGTACAAGAGATCCGTTAAGTAAAGCTGGTTCATCATATGCCTTTGATAAAGCTCCGCCAAATCCTAAAAACAAGTATTTAGCGGTTGACAGTGATCACATGGGTACACCGACAGTCGCAGCAGGGGAGATTGCGAACTGGCTGAATACGTTCAAACAGCAATAATTCGGTAGGATGATTTTTAATAATAATCATCAGATTCATTGAAAAGGCCTTATAACAGATAAACAGTTATTGGAGATGATTCTCCATATCAATTCGATTCAAAAGCCAAATCTTTATTATATACTTTTCGGATTTGTTACGTATAGGGCGATGAAACGTGCAAATACCTTGGGGTTTGTTTTCTGATCCTGTGCTTTACATGAATACACATTGCATTCCTCCGTATATTTACCGTAGTATGTCTTCTATTCTTAGTATGTTTCTGCTACATAGAAAAGATGAAAAAGGCCCGGCTCGATCCGCAACAACGCTCCCACTTAAGCATCCTTGAAACAAACCTCAATGAAATTGTATCCCCTTTCCTCCACACCATAAGACAACTCAACCTCACCCCGAGGGAGACCCAGATAGCATCTCTCATAAAAGACGGCAAGACAACAAAAGAGATTGCAGAGATCATAGGGGTAGCTGCCAGCTCTATTGATACCTACAGGAACAACATCAGAAGCAGGCTTGGTTTGAACAATAAAAAGGTAAATTTCCAGTCATATCTACAATCGCTTATATAATAGGAGTGTTATCTCCATATTATTACCATAATAATTCAAA
>CAYMTB010000310.1:0-3799 GCA_964393225.1 uncultured Syntrophorhabdaceae bacterium | reverse complement strand
GTGTTGTAGTATTCGAGCGCAGATTACTCATTTCCCTATCAGAGACAATTTCTTCGACGTTTTCCCCTGTCTTCATCATGTCCATTACGGTATCATCACCGTCTTCGTGGATGGGAGTTTCCAGTGAGATGTCAGTAAATGCTAGCCTCTTCTGCATACTCTCTACTTCGTCTTCCCTTACGTCGAGCGTGCTGGCGAGAAGTTGCGGGGCAGGAAAAATTCCGAGCGCTTCAAGCTTCTGCTTTTCCTTGTTGAGCTGGTAAAACAGCTTTCTCTGTCCCTGTGTTGTTCCAATCTTTACAAGACTCCAGGAATCCATGATGTATTTTAAAATATAGGCCCTGATCCAGAAAGCCGCGTATGTTGAAAACTTGGTTCCCTTATAGGGATTATACTTTTTTACTGCGTGCAGAAGGCCGACATTCCCTTCCTGAATGAGGTCAAGGATATTCAGGTATGTGTTGTAGTATTCGAGCGCTATCTTGACAACAAGCCTGAGGTTAGAAATCACCATCTTCTGTGCGGCTTCGATATCCTTGTTTTTATGTATCTTTGTGGCCACCTCCAGTTCCTCTTCCCTCGAAAGCACGGGATATTTAGAAACTTCTGAAAGGTATTTTTTCAGAGGATCATATGGGATAGGCAGGCTCTTGTCCTGAATCTCCTGCAGTATGTCCTTATCTTCTTCAGACAATAATTCCCCGTCGGTCAATTAATTCTCTCCTCTTACCCGAATAAGTTCTGCAACAATACTGACTGCAATCTCCTGAGGTGTTTCGGCATGGATGGAAAGACCGATAGGGGCATGAATACTTTCTATCGTTTTTTCATCAAAACCGCACTTTCTCATGTAGTCAAAGACTATCTTTACCTTTCGCCTGCTGCCAATCATTCCAACATAGCGAACCTGCCTCTTGAGTGTCTCTTTCAGGACATCTGCATCGTAGGCATGCCCCCTCGTAACGATTGCGACAAATTCAGCACCTGTGAACTTCACACGATCAAATATATGAGCAAAATTGTCCACAACAATCTCGTCTGCCTCGGGAAACCTCTCCCTGTTGGCGAATTCTGTTCTATCGTCAGCAACTACAACGTAAAAATCAACTAATTTAGCAATTTTTGCGATATATTGCGATACATGACCTGCACCGAAAATGTATAGCAATGATAATACCTGTAATGGCTCAATCACAACTCCATCGGATACAACAGGTTTTGTATCAGTGAAATGGTTTCTTAAAGAAAGCATTTCTTCATCTGACACTGCATCGCCGGTAAGTTTTAGATTGTAGTCAATGAAAGATTTTGAAAAGATATCCTGTCCGAATTTTGTTACAACAAGTCCTTTCTTGCCCTTTTTTTCGAAGTCACTGATGTTTTTGTATACTTCCCCGTATCTTTCGCTGACAGGCTCTAAAAGGATATCCACATCTCCCCCGCAGAGCATTCCCTCTGCCGCTACTTCTATGCCGTTCATTCTCACGTGGAGTATCTTTATCTCTGCCTTGCCCATAATCTGCAACGCCTCTTTACGGGTATCCGATTCGAGACGCCCACCACCCACCGTACCATAGGTTTTACCATCCCCGCCGATAAACATCTTGGCGCCCACATCTCTGGGCGCAGACCCTGCACGGTAGATAACGGTGGCCAGTATGCCCGACTTCCCCTCGCTTAAATATTGTTCAATAATTTTGTATAAATCCATTCTTTTTCCTCTTTAATTTTTTACTAAGCAGTAAGCAGAGAGCTAAGGGCAGAGAGTAAAAATGCTGAAAATCTTTAACTCTACGCTCTACGCTATCCGCTCTACGCTCAAATGCATCACTGCCTCAAGTACCCCACCGCCAATTGCCCTTGCCTTTTCCGTGATCGTATAGCAATATTCTTTTATACCTCTCGGGTCTATATCACCTATCTTTTCATTTGCTTTAACGTGTATTTCCCTGATAAGCCCTCTCAGGATACCATCTATAGGTGCAGGAACAGGGGTTTTATCCACATAGAGGACAATGTCTCCTTTTACTACTTTGTCCCCGAATCCCTTTGCGTGTTTTACGAGACCATTGTGCGGTGACCGTAACACCCGTTCAGTTGTAATGCCCATCACCGCTCCCGGAATACCCGTATGAGGTTCTGCAGAGCCATTGTAAATGACCCTGCCCAGATGGTGCCCCCTGTTACTTTCAACGACTGCGTGTACACCTTGAGGCGCTTCAAAACCAGGTCCCACACCGATTACGACAGGCGCTTCGCCTTTCTTTGTTCCTATGTTTTTCTTTGCCATTATTGCATCAATCACTATGTCCGGTTTTAATGATTCCACGACATCCCATTCAGGATCGATAATTACGGCTATCTTTCCATCCTTCCAGACATCGGGCACTTCGCTGACATCTTTCACCAGGACTGCCCCCACACCTTCTACTTCCCATTTACCGGTATAGACTGATTCTGAGAATGCAACCGTCCTTCTCACGGTAAGAGGCCTTTCTATCTCTGTCATGGCGATGTTTTTCAGATTGGCCATGTATAGCCTGTGGGCAATCCCTGTTGCCATCTCACCAGCACCCTTGATAACAATTTTGAGTTTTGAGTTTTGAGTTTTGAGTTTTGAGTTTGAACGCTTTGACCCCTGACCTCTGTCCTCTGACCCCTGACCTCTGTCCTCTGACCTCTGTCCTCTGTCCTCTGACTTCTGTCTGTTCTTCATGGTCCTTTCCCGAAAAAACATGTCGGATAATGGCAAACTTCGCAGTTCAAGCACAGTCCGCCGTATGAGAGTTTAACCATGTCATGTTTATGCATCTTTTCCCCTGCCATAATCCTCGTAAGTATTATATCAAAGACGGTGTATTTATTGTAGTAAACACATGCCGGTGCACCAAGGATGTATTTCCCCTTCAGGCGTGCCACAAGAAACATGGCCCCGGGGAAAACAGGCGTACCGTAGAACAACACTTCAGCCCCCGTTGCTTCTATTCCTTCTCTTGTTATATCATCGGGGTCAACAGAGAGTCCTCCTGTGGTTACCACAATCTCGGTGCCTGTGTTGAAAAGTCCCTGAACAGCATCCCTGATCGCATTAATATCATCAGGGACTAATGTTTTTCCTATAACATCGAGTCCGTAACCTTTAATCTTTTCTTCAACAACATAGGATCCGTCTTTTACCCTCCCGCTGAAAACCTCGCTTCCAGTGATTACAAGGCCTATTTTAAAAGATCTGAAGGGTTTTATTGAGATAATCCCTTTTTCTCCGACCCTTTCTACCTTTTTCAATTCGTTCTCTTTTACATAAAGGGGGATGATCCTTGTTGCCGCAACGATGTCCCCGGCCTTCACAGGGTGCCTGTTCGGAACTGTGCTCAAAAGGACGTTGGGTATCCTGTTGATTTCGTAAAGGTTCTTGTCGTTAACGTAAAAGAGCCCATTCACTTTACTCTTTATGCTTACCTTTCCTTCTTTTGGAGGCACAGTTTCCATGTGCTCATCCATGATCGACTGGGCTATCCTCATGCCTGCCTCATCCTCATGAATGCCCTTTATGCCTTTATCAAAGGCAAAAATATGTTCTTTCCCAAGGTCGAGAAGCCTTTCAATATCTTCCTTTTCAATAACCTTCCCCCTCTTGAAGGCCACATCCTTCTTTTTCCCGGGTACTACCTCGGTAATATCGTGGGCCAGAGTCATACCAACTGCATTTTCAACCTTAATCTTTTTCAATTACGTATCCCCTTTCTCTGAGAGTGTGTATCTCTCCCTCTGTGTCAATGTCGAATATATTCCCCTCATC
>CAYMTB010000309.1:0-3819 GCA_964393225.1 uncultured Syntrophorhabdaceae bacterium | reverse complement strand
CACCTCCCGATTATTTTGGTCATAAAGTATGCGTCAGCAAGAAGCGTTTCGCGCAGATTGGCTGCACGTACTGCTAATATTACAGGATCCCCCACGGATGAATCAATTTTCCCGCAATTGTGATCAAATTTCAAGGATAAAAATGGCAACGAATAAACTAATGTTATTCGAAATCTTCATATGCCATATTCTGTTATAAAACCGCCCGGGATAAAAACGATTATTGTTTTGATTTGACAGGCATTTGGAATTGCCGCTGCTGCCTGATGGCCTTCATTCAAGATAATCAGAGCTTATCGTTGAGCTGCTTTTCAACGGCCTGTCCTGAAGTGCAATAATAAAGCTGGTAACTCACCCATTAAAGGTGTAGAATATATACACATATACAGTGACCTTCTCCTGCTTCAAGAAATGCTACCGGTGATAACCGGCAGAAGTGGGAGTCCATAACGCTGCCATATTCTCAATCCGGCTGATTTACATTAAACCTTTCAATAAGGAGATATTCAACTTGACGTCCTTCCACATAACCATTATCGGGAGTCTGCGCCAATTGTGGGCGCGCCTCTGTGGAGGCGATCCAGCGCACAAGCGCGCAGGCGATGAGCCGCCCCTCAGGTCAGAGTTGTTCAGCGCCTCTCAGATGGACCAGCACGGCAAGGCTCTTGCCGCGGCACATACATTGAGCACAGGTCATACCCCGGAACAATTGTTGACGCGGCTTGGTGAGAACGAAGGTGTACTCAACGAAGTTCGTGACCTGCTTACAGAGGCCGTGCAAGGAAACAGGAGGATTACACCGGCAGGGGAATGGCTCCTTGATAACTTCTATCTCATAGAAGAACAGATTCGCACTGCCAAGAGACACCTGCCGAAGGGGTACAGCAGGGGACTGCCCCGCTTGAAAAAGGGTCCGTCAACGGGTTTTCCCCGTGTGTACGACATTGCGCTGGAGATTGTTTCCCACGGCGATGGCCGGGTGGATCCGGAAAACCTGACCAGCTTTGTGACAGCCTATCAGACAGTCACCGTGCTGAAACTGGGCGAATTATGGGCCATCCCCATCATGCTGCGTCTCGCGCTGATCGAGAATCTCCGGCGCGTTGCAACGCGGATTGCTGCCGACAGGACCGACCGGAACTCTGCCGATTATTGGGCGGACCGGATCACTGAGACTGCCGAGCAAAACCCTAAGGATTTAATTCTGGTCATTGCCGACATGGCGCGGTCGAACCAGCTCATGGTCAGTTCTTTTGTTGCGGAACTTACCCGTCGTTTACAGGGGCAGGGGCCTGCTCTCGCATTGCCGCTTACCTGGATTGAGCAGCAGCTCTCCGGGTCAAGTATGACAATTGAACAGTTGGTACAGTCAGAAAACCAGCAGCAAGCGGCAGATCAGCTTTCCATAAGCAACAGTATCGGCAGCCTCCGTTTCCTGGGAGCCATGGATTGGCGTACATTTGTCGAAACTATGAGTGTTGTTGAGCAGACCCTCTGCGAGGACCCGGGTGGTGTGTATGGCAGGATGGATTTTGCCACTCGTGATCAATATCGTCACGTAGTAGAGAAGACAGCGAAGAGAAGTTCATTGTCCGAAAACGAGGTGGCGCACATTGCGATCCGCCTTGCCGTGGAGGGCGAGGGCAGGGTAGACGACGATCGGACGAATCATGTCGGCTTTTACCTCATGGATAAGGGGTTGGCGCAGCTCGAAGGGTATGCCGGAGTGCGCCTGTCTTTGACTGAGGCGATCCGAAAGGTAATTCACCGCATTCCTTTGCTTTTCTATCTTGGCACGATCTGTGTGCTCACTGCGATCTTTACCGGGTGTTTGCTTGCTGAAGCTTTTTCCCTGGGGTTACGCGGCCCCCGGGTGTGGCTTGTCGGCATAGTCTCGCTTTTCTGCGTAAGCCAGTTAGCGATAGCCCTGGTGAACTGGCTTACGACGCGCCTTGTAGCGCCCCATTCTTTGCCCCGAATGGACTTCTCCAAAGGAATTCCCCCGGAATACTCTGCTCTGGTTGTGGTCCCTACTATGCTTACAGGCACTGAAAACATCGAGCACCTGATGGATGCGCTGGAGATCAGGTTTCTGGCAAACAGGGATGAAAACCTGCATTTCGGCCTGCTCACGGATTTTCGGGACGCCGGCAAGGAAATACTGCCCGGTGATGAGTTGCTCCTATTGCTGGCCCGGCAGAGAATCGAAGAGCTGAACGAAAAATACAGAACTTCAGAAGACGACACCTTTTTTCTTTTCCATCGCCCACGCCGCTTCAATCCCGGAGCCCATATCTGGATGGGTTACGAACGTAAGCGGGGGAAACTTGCAGAGCTGAATTCCTTTCTCCGCGGAGGCTCAAGGGAGTGCTTTTCGCTCATAGTTGGTAATACGGAAGTATTGGAGAAGGTGAAATACGTCATTACCCTTGACACGGATACACAACTCCCCCTTGACGCAGCACGGCAGCTTGCGGGGGCCATGGCTCACCCGCTGAATCGTCCGCAATACGATGAAAACAGGCAGCGTATCTGCGCCGGATACAGTATCCTTCAGCCGCGGGTGGCAGTGAGCCTGCCCGGCACGAACCGGTCACGGTATGCCCGCATGTGGGGAAGTGATGCAGGTATTGATCCTTATACCCGTGTTGTCTCTGATGTGTACCAGGACCTCTTCGGAGAGGGCTCCTTTATTGGCAAGGGTATTTATGAGGTTGATGCGTTCGAACTGGCTCTCAGGGGACGTTTGCCTGAGAACCTGATTTTGAGCCACGATCTCATCGAAGGGTGCTATGCGCGGGCAGGTCTCTTAAGTGATGTGCAGTTATACGAGGAATACCCCTCCCGCTACAGCGAAGATGTGAAACGCAGGCACCGCTGGATTCGCGGGGATTGGCAGATTCTCGGATGGCTGCTGCCGTGGGTCCCGGGCCAGGATGCGCGTTTTCAGAAGAATCCCCTCTCACTGCTCTCCAAGTGGAAGATTTTCGATAACCTCCGGCGCAGCCTCTCGCCTTTGGTGTTGACACTTCTGCTTCTTTTGGGCTGGACAGTAATACCTGCGCCCTGGTTCTGGACATTGTCGGTGATAGGGATTATGTTGATTCCTTCTTTGATTACTTCTCTCCTGGATCTGTTTCAGAAGCCGGATGATGTCCTTCCAGGCCAGCACATCCTCGCATCTTTGCGGGGGAGCAGGAGGAATCTTGGCCAGACCGTATTTACGTTCCTCTGTCTGCCATATGAGGCATTTTTCAGTATTGACGCTGTTCTGCGTACCCTCTGGCGAATGCTGGTTGCGAGCAGGCGGCTTCTCGAATGGAACCCTTCGGGCGACTCTGATAACACGAGCCGGAAGGGTATTGCCGGTGCCTGCCGGACAATGTGGATCTCCCCTGTCATTGCTGTTGCAGCGGCGATTTGTCTTGCATTTTTGAGGCCGGGGGCTATCGCTTACGCCCTGCCGGTTCTTTGCCTATGGTTTATTTCTCCCGGAATTGCATGGTGGATCAGCGAACCTCTGCATCGCCGTGAAGCAAAGCTCACCTCCGGCCAGATCAGCTTTCTGAGAAAGATTTCCCGAAAAACATGGGCATTCTTCGAGATCTTTGTCGGTCCGGAGGATCATTGGCTTCCACCCGATAATTACCAGGAACATCCCCCTGCCAAGGTTGCCCATCGTACGTCGCCGACCAACATGGGGCTTGCACTTCTTGCCAATCTGACCGCCTGGGATTTCGGCTACATTTCTACGGGGCAGCTCGTCGATCGCACAGCTAACGCATTCCGCACGATGGAAACCATGGAGCGCCACAAAGG
>CAYMTB010000308.1:0-3832 GCA_964393225.1 uncultured Syntrophorhabdaceae bacterium | reverse complement strand
AAAGAAAGACCAAGAAGCAACTGATTGAAGAACTCAATTGCCTGCGTCTTGAGAATATTGATCAAACAAGAGTAACTTCAGAAAAGTTCACCAAAGCTTTCCTGCAAAATTCAATTCCCGTGACTATTACTACAGCCAAAGATGGCAGATTTGTTGAAGTCAGCGATGCTTTTCTTCGGCTCGTAGGACTTAAGCGAGATGAAGTTATCGGGCATACATCTAGAGAAACCGGATTTATTACGGAAGAACAAAGAACACTTTTTTACAATGA
The DNA here is from genome assembly GCA_964393225.1 of uncultured Syntrophorhabdaceae bacterium. GTDB lineage: Bacteria > Desulfobacterota > Syntrophorhabdia > Syntrophorhabdales > Syntrophorhabdaceae > MWEV01. The sequence continues at coordinate 3,561 of CAYMTB010000308.1, read as the reverse complement.
ACTAGGCAAACATGGACATATTGAAAATTTTGAGATGGAAGTAAGACCAAAAGGTAGGGGCTCGAGATATGGATTATTCAATGTTGTCATGATGACCATTAATAATGAAAGTTATTTGCTGACAACAATTCAAGACATTACCGACCGCAAGCAAGCGCTTCATGAACTAGAGGTACATCAGATTGAACTTAAAACGCAGAACGAGGAACTGCACCTCGCGCAGGTTGAAGTTGAAACCGTTAGGGCAAAATATTTCGACCTATACGATCTGGCGCCGGTTGGCTATGTCACAGTCAGTGAAAAAGGATTAATTCTAGAGGGGAATCTTACTGCCGCAACCTTACTGGATATAGCTAGACACGATCTGGTCAAGAAACACTTATCACGCTTTGTCCTCACAGAGAACGCGAGCATCTACTACCTGCAACTCAACCGGATCTTTGAGACAGGTGAGCCGCAGGCATGCGAACTGCGGATGGTGAAAAAGGATGGATCGCAATTCTGGGCGAGGCTAGAGGCGATCGCCGCGAAGGATACCGATGGCGCCACTACTTGCCGAATAGTGCTGAGCGACATCACCGAGCGGAAGAAGGTAGAGGCGGCACTGAAGGAAAGCGAAGAACGTTTCCGCCGGATGTTTCTTACGCATGATGCAATCATGCTCTTAATTGACCAAGAGACTGGTTCTATACGAGACGCTAACAATGCTGCGGAACAATTTTATGGCTATTCCAAAGATCGACTCAATCAGATGACTATCCAAGAAATCAATAGCCTGCCAGCCGAAGAAGTCGCACTTCAGCGAACCTTAGCACTGGAGCAAAAACGTAACTACTTTATTTTCCCTCACCGACTTGCCAATGGAGAAGTCAAAACTGTTGAGGTGCATTCTTCGCCGGTAACGATACGGAACGACAACTTACTCTTTTCAATTATTCATGACATCACCGACCGCAAGCAGGCTGAGGATGCGCTAGAATTTAGCAATATTATCCTTCGCACACAGCAGGAGTCATTGAACGATGGGATGCTCGTTGTGGATGAAAAGGGGGAAATATTATCCTTTAATCAGCGTTTTGTTAAGATGTGGGGTATCCCTCCGGACGTAGCGAAATCAAAGTCCGATGATCGTGCACTACAGTCGGTGATGGATAAGCTGGTGAGTCCTGAAGAATTCATCAGCAAGGTGAAATACCTCTATGGCGTCCGGGATGAAATATCCCTAGATGAGATAATCTTGAAAGATGGTAGGATATTCGACCGTTACTCTGCCCCGATGATTGGCGCTGAAAGAAAATACTATGGCCGAGTATGGAATTTTCGCGACATCACCGATCTCAAGCAGGCCGAGGCACAGAGGGCTGCACTCGAAACCCAGAACCGGCAACTGCAGAAAACCGAAAGCCTGAGTCGCATGGCCGCAGCTATTGCCCATCACTTTAACAATCAGCTTGGCGTGGTAATTGGGAATCTGGAAATGGCCATCGACGAGCAGTCCAAAGGCTCACCACCCTCAAAGAGCCTGACCTCAGCCATGCAAGCGGCATGGAAGTCAGCAGACATGAGCGGACTGATGCTGACCTACCTTGGACAATCGCGCGGCAAACGTGAACCGCTGGATCTTGCCTATTCCTGCGGTAAAATCCTGCCTTTAATTAAAACCACCCTGCCGGGAAACGTGGTTATGGAAACCGATTTTCCTTTGCCCAGACCGATTATTATGGCAAACACCAGTGAGATTCAGCAGATACTCAACAAGCTGATCACCAATTCCCTGGAAGCTATCGGTGATGTTCGCGGCACCATTTCCCTGAGCATTAAAACAGTTTCCCCCGCAGAAATTACCACAAAGAACCGTTTCCCCGTGGATTGGGAATCGCTGGATAAAACCTTCGCCTGTATGGACGTAACAGACACAGGCTGTGGAATTGAGGATAAGGATATTGAGAAACTCTTTGATCCGTTTTACTCCACCAAGTTCACCGGGCGTGGCATGAGTCTGCCCGTAGTTCTGGGTCTCGTAAATTCTTACAAGGGCGTCATTACGATGGATAGCAAACCGGGCAAAGGCAGTACATTCCGTATCTTTTTCCCGATGTCTGAAGAAGCGCCGCTGCAACCTCAAACGGCAGAAAATGACAGAGACATCACTATTGGTTTGCCCTCTCCTAGAAAGATGGAAGAAGGAGGCACGGTGCTGGTAGTCGAAGATGAAGAGCCGTTGCGAAAAATGGCCGCAATCATGCTTGAGCGCCTTGGTTTTACTGTATTGGAAGCAAAAGATGGTATTGAGGCATTGGATGTATTCGGCAAACATCAAAGTGAAATCAGGCTTGTCCTTACCGACCTGACCATGCCTCGCATGAACGGCTGGGAAACATTGACGGCACTGCGCAAACTTCAACCAGACATCCCGGTAATTCTGGCCAGCGGCTACGACTTAGCTCATGTGATGGAAGGCGATCATCCAGAATTGCCCCAGGCCTTCCTCGCTAAACCTTACAATCTCAAGGCACTACGCGCCGCGATTAGTCAGACGCTGGAGATCAGAAAGAAACAAACCGATTAGTGGAAAAGATGCTTACTGGGGAATTGTAGTTGCTTATTTGAAGTTGTTATGAACACCATTCATTCTAGGCAAAACAGATTACATTTTGTGATCTTATTTCATTGACATACAAGCATGGCTATCCTATAGTCTGAAGTAAACAGAAATTGAGCTCCTATCAAAAACATTCTCAAAGATGAGGGGAAGATTGTCCATGGCGTATGCCGATCGGAACAAAGAAGAAAGATTTCTGAGTCAATATAGGGACGCCACCGCCGAAAATTTACGCTGGGCATGTTTGCTTGGTGCTGCCATTATGATTGGATTTATGTGGCAGGACACCATTATGTCAACAAGCGGTTACAACGCTATTAACATAAGACTTTTCGGAGCTCTTCCTGTCAGCGCTTTGGTTTGGTATTTAAGTCGTAACCTAGGCGCGCGTCGATTCATATCTTACATCAGTGCTTTTTTCTGGCTGAGTTATGCATGTTTCACTCTAGCAATATTTATCTTCTATGAACCTGGTACCTATGAACTCACCAGTTCCGCTGGATTGGGGAGTTTCTTACTCATCCTTTTCGGGATATTTGCCTTTTCTAACCTTCGCTTTTGGTCGTCATTACTGGTTGGTCTCTTGATCCTTCTGGTCTATACTGTATCGGTTGCTTTCTGGACGAAGGTAGTTTTCGTTGATTTCATTATGGGTGACTTTTTGACTGCTGTGGCACTTCTGATCGGGGCTGCCGCGAAAAATCTATTCACAGACCGAGCGCGACGTCGACAATTTGAGACATCCGAGCTGCTGAGTGAGTCCTACAACATCGTGGAGCAACAGGTGAGGCAGCGCACATCCGAACTGCAAGTCACCAACACACAACTCACCGAAGACATTACCGAGCGCAAGCAGGCGGAAGATGCCCTGCGGAATAGTGAAGCCCTGTATCGGTTGCTTGCTAACAACATGAGAGACCAAGTATGGCTCATGGATCTAGACTTAAAACCGACGTACA
>CAYMTB010000307.1:0-3835 GCA_964393225.1 uncultured Syntrophorhabdaceae bacterium | reverse complement strand
CCCCACTCCTCGCCCAGATCCACCCCGATATCCATCCCCGGCTCGATCCTCTTGATGCCGGCGTTCATGTTCATGGTGTCGCGATCCGCAAGGCGCGAAACATCTCCGGCAGAGATCCTGGAACTTGCCGTGAGGGGGTCGTAGCCCAGGAAGGCAGCTCTCTTCCTTATCAGATAACGCAATCCTGCGTCTAATTCTCCATCCTGCTTTTCACGAATCGCTCTGTATCCTTGTCCATGAAATACACGTAGCAGCCCTTCAGGCCCCTTGTCAGCAGTACCCTATAAGAATTTTTAATTAAATCTGCGAATTTATCTTTTGAGCCTCTAACTACCGTATCTTCGGATTGCTGCTTATTCCCTTGCCATTCCTGCTTTTCAAAGTCATAAACAAGGTCTTTTCCGAAGATCACGCCCACATAATCGAATTCGAACCCCTGTGCAGTGTAGATGCACCCGATCTGATTGATCCCGTTGGGATCAGTCGCCCAGAAGTGCGACTTGGGTATGCCTGGCGCCAGATGACCATCTGATTTCGCATTCCATGGTCTTTCAAAGTCTCCGATCACCACATCGTTCTCTAGCTCGCCATCTGAATTTGAGGGAGACCATTTCCAGCAAAAACCCGCCGTCAGCCTCCCTGTATGGCCCTCCTTCACTTTGCCTTTTATGGCGTCCTCAAGCTCTTCAGGGCTCTTGAATATCTTGAAGTCGAAGCTCTCTTCGCGGGACCACAGGATATTGGCCGTCTTCTGTATTCCGAGAGTATTATCCACCCAATTTACGAAACCATCAGAGCCATTGCATCTAAATTGGATATCCAATTCGTGCTCAAAGATTTTGCAATTATACTTTTCTGCGTATTCTTTTATGTACGAGACCGAACCGATTTCCTTGGGCCTGACAATCTGGCGATCATCGATGAAAAAGACGGCCACCTTGGAGGCCCTTAGGATCTCTTCAACCAGCTTCAAATTGGAGCGGTTGTCTTTTTTAGTGAACCTATTGTTGCTTGTATCCCAAATTCTATGCGCCTCATCACAGATCATCACATCAATGGAGTTGGGCTCTGCCGCGGTGAAGCTATTGAAGTATTTGAACTGAGTCGAGCCTCTACGACCAATCATCGATCTCAATGTTTCAGTAAATGCCTTAGACCCAGTTGCGTAGTATGTATTATAATCTTTTAACAATAAATCAGCCATTAAATTAATGGCTACAACTGATTTGCCCGTCCCCGGCCCGCCTTTAATGATAATGGCCACCTTATTTCCATCATGGAAACCCATTTTTGCGTGAGAGAGAACTTGATCGTAGACGATCAATTGCTCGTCAAGGAGAACATACTCCGCTTTGCCTTTAATCGTACTTCCCACATGGTCCATCAATTTTTTGCTGGTCCTGAATTGGCTTTCCTCGACCCGCTTGAGTACTTCTAATCCCTGGCCCTTTTCCAATTTATCCACGAGATAATCGCCCAGCCGATTGGTATCGTCCGCAGTGAATAGCGGAAACCTCTTCAGAGCAGTTTCAAACTTGGGCGCAAAAATAACGTCGCTCCGATCATATTTGTAGTTATGAAGGTACGTGCAAGCATTGAGAAGGACGGGAGAGATGCCATCATAAAAAGCGGTATGAGTATCTTCCAGGTACATCATGTATTGGCCCACCTGAACGGAAGGGTGAAGGACATCTCTCTTCCGGCCGGCAACCCAGGTCAATACCTCGTTGTCTCCATTTGCCTCTTCACACTTGGACCACTGCTTCAGTTCAAGTATGATCGAATTATCCTTCATCTGACGGTCTTTGCCGCAAATCATGCAGTCCAGACGTCTGGAACTCAGTGGTAACTGGTATTCCAGGAGGATGCCATGATCAAGAAGATCTGCACTTTGGAACAGAAGGGATACAGCCCTTAAGGAGTTCATCCACGAGTTCTTCTCGTTTGGAGAGGGCTTGTATCGATAATAACTGAAAAAGGCATTTTCCAGTTTCTCTGCAATTTGGTTTTGAGTAGTGTCCTTGATAAACTGCCCCGAAGTCCCTGAGTAGAGTCTCATTTCATCAAACCGAGTTCAGATAATCCAGAGGTACGTCCTCAAACCCAATCCAATCGTACCATTTAGACAGGCCCAGGAACTCAGCCCATTTGTCGATCATGGATATGTCGCCCTCGTAGCTGTTCACGTAGTCTTTTTCGGTCAGTTTTATGAGCTGCTTGCCCTTATTCGAGAAAGGCGTGTTGCGGTAAGGCCTGGCCAGATCGGCTTTTATGTATCCACCCAAGATATTAAAAAATGCGTAGTTCATTATATTAGACGAATTATAGATCTTAGAAGGGGTAACCATCTGGACGTTTTTTGATATGCCCTTCAAAGCCTGCTTGTTCTGCCTTTCCAGGGACTGGAGTTGATAAGGTCTTAGTTCAGGATAGCCATCGAAAATCCATTTCTCTATCATGATATCGGGCGGATAGCTGGTGAGCTGCATGACCAAACCGTTTGTCCAGGTGCCAACCACCTGAACCAGCTCTTTCATGGGTATCATCTTGGAGATCTTCTTGAGATCTCCTTCGATCTCCTGGAGCATTGCCCTGACATCTGTCGATTTGGCTGGGATCAACCTTTTCTCTTCAGCCGTGCCAAACATCCTCAGTATATGGCCGCATTCATGAGCCACCAGATGATTGATGATCGCATCATGCTGCTTTCTGTAGAAGACGACGTGAGCCGGCATGGACCTCCGGGCGATCTTCACCGCAGCAAAAGAATTCAGGTCATCCTTCTCGACGAACTTCAAGGGCTTGCCGGTTGCCGCCTCTACATCGCTCAAAATGGATTTTACAGGCTCGATAAGCTCTAACTCTAACGTCAACGCAAATCCTCCGATTGGGCCAGCTTCAATGCAAGACCGTACTCCTCAGAGAAATCCATGCCTATGTCCAGACTTGGCTCAAACTGCTTGAATCCCGTGTACATCATGCTCACAAGCTGCAAAGCGGTGAATTCACCGGGAAGCGTCCTGAGCGTAAATTTCTTGGTGGGATCGTTAATCTCGAACCCCTGCCTGCCGAGCAGGCCGATCTCGAAGGTGATATCTTTGACCTTTTGGGTGGATTTGCCTTTGAAAGTCTCCAAAGCACTCAATATGTACAAGACGACATCCATTCTGGGTCCCTGGGACTTCAGGGTTTTAAACGCGATCTCCCCCAATCCCTCCCGCGCCAATTCTTTTAGAGTATCTGGGGCCCGCATATCCAAAAGGGCCTTAAAGTATTTCTCAGCATTTTCAAAGTCATTCAGCGACTTATAGGCGAATGCAAGCCCGTAGACGGTCTGGGGATCATGAGGATTGATGTCATAGGACTTTTGAAGCTGATAGAATGCATTCAGGAAATCTTTCTCTTTTCCTAAGATGCCACCTAAATTCCTGAGGGCAATGGGATCATTGGTGACGATTTTCAGGGCCTGCAAAGTGCATTCCTTGGCGCTCATGAGATCGCCACTGTTCATATAAGCAAATCCCAGGGCCACATGGGCATTGGCATGGCAAGGAGAGAGCTTGATGCATTGTTTGAGAAGCGTTATCGACATATCGGGTTTGCCAAGGTCGGTGTAGAGCATGCCCAGGTTGTAGAGCAGATCTACGTTCTCCGGGTCCTGCTTTAGCAGCTCCTCCAGGTAGATGCGGGCTTCGTCCAGCCGTCCGGCCTGGATGAAATTCAAAGCCTGGTCAAAGTGGTCCATTGCGAAAGTAGATGAGCGGCCAATATTAAAATGATTCCTGCAGCGACTTCCCGCGAAACAGCCGCATGGCATCCAGCAGATAGAAGACCG
>CAYMTB010000306.1:0-3846 GCA_964393225.1 uncultured Syntrophorhabdaceae bacterium | reverse complement strand
TAACTGAAAATATTGTGTTTTACTTTTTTCACTGTTACAATGGAAATATAAGGGGGAAATCATGAAACGCTTATTATTAACAATCTCGATCGTTTGTTTGATACTGGTTAATTATACGGCTGTCAACGGAGCAGAATGGGCATACTATGGTAAAGACAAATTAGGCAATAGATTTTACTACGATGAGGAAAGCGTTGCTTCTGGCGGTAATGGGATAATAAAAGTATGGAACAAAAAAGTTTATTCTAATAAAGGGAAACGAGACTTCATAAAATCTGAAAAAAACAATATCGGTTTTAAAAATATAAGCCACACGCTCGCATTTATGTCCTACAGTTGCAGTACAAGTGAAGTCGGTACTACTTCTTTTACCACTTACAGCACAGCAGGAAATGCCATAGACTCGGGCTCATTCCCATTGCAACGGATTCCGGTCCCACCGGATAGCGTGCTCGAAACACTCTATAATATAGTCTGAAATAATTCTATGTCAGTATGGACGTATTGAATTTAAAGGTTATTAAATTAAGGTAAAACATTGAATAATACCAAACATTCAACATTAGCAATCATCGCCTTGCTCCTTCTCTTCTCCGCTCCTGTCTTTGCTGAATTAAAATCCTTTGAAAAGGAATATACCTATCAGGCAAGTGAATTCGACAGCAAGGCTTCAAGCAGAACTATTGCTCTGGAACAGGTAAAGAGACTTCTCTTAGAGGAACTTGGAACTTATCTTGAAAGCAGCACTGAGGTAAAGGACTTCCAGTTGACAAAGGATAGAATAGTTGCCCTCACTGCCGGTGTTGTCCATACCCATGTCATTGATGAAAAATGGGATGGAAGAAACTACTGGCTCAAAGCTGTAATCAAAGCTGACCCGGAGAATGTTGCACGATCCCTTGACACACTCCGTAAAGACCAGAAGAAATCAGATGACCTTGAAGAGATAAGGAGAAAATCAGACCAATCCCTCAAGGAGATTGAGCGTCTACAAAGCGAGGTAACATCACTTAAGAATGATATAAAGGCCAAGGAAACATACAATAAGAATGTGGCAACACTGAAACAGGATACAGATACACGCAAGGTTTTTTCACCTAAGGCAAAACCTCAACCAGCAAAGAAACAAGCTGCTAAACCATCTGATACTGAGAATAAATACTACGCCTCCAGCAAATCAAAGAAGTACCACTATCCGTCCTGTATATACGCACAGAAGATCAACCCTTCAAATCTTGTTTCTTTTAAATCCGCCAATGAGGCAAGGACACAAGGATATGTTCCATGTAAGGTATGTAAACCGCCACTCTCTGATTAAACAAAGGGGATACCATGATTAAAGCCATTACGATATGCTCTCTCTTGATTCTCTTCACATCCGCCGTATCTTCGGCCCAATGTAAGATTGAATCCTATTTCAGCCCCTACGATAACATTGAAAGTATGATAGTAAAAAGACTGTCCGAAGCCAAGGAGTCCATCAACTGCTCCCTCTATGGAATAACAAACAGGAAGATAACCGCTGCTCTTATCGATAAGGCATCCAATGGCATTGATGTTACCCTCTGTCTTGATAAAACACAGAGCGCCGGAAAAAACAGCACCCATAGAGAACTGGAAAATGCAGGGGTAGAGATAGTCATCAAAAAAACTGGTGTCCTTGAACATAACAAATTCTGTGTCATTGATAACGAAAGAGTAATCATGGGAAGCTGGAATTTCTCTGAAAGCGCACAGAAACAGGATAACTCGGAAATTGATATATCAGAATGTGACGATAATGTGAAACAGTTCAGGGATGCATTTGAGAGGATATATGGGAGGGATAAGTAAGAGGTTATGGGTTAGACGATTCCTACCTGCTATACGTAATATAACTTCCTCCTACACAATCCAGCAACCTCGGCAACGATGCAGTAATTGGCATTCAATAGTCCATGGGAAATATTCACTTACAAATTTAATTATAATTGCAGGAAAATTAAGAAAGTGAGAACGGGATCAAAAAATAAATGTGTCATTGCAAGACCCTTTTTGCTTTTCCAAGAGGAACGCCAAACAGTTTCCTGCTTTTAAAAGAACATTTTATCTTCCCCAGCAGTTGTTATGTTTCTATGTACCTGTCTATATCAAGTGCTCCATGGAAAACCCCTAAAACGTCAATGATGTCTTTTTCCTTTCTTCTCAGATATGCGATGCGGTAGTGACCGTACAGCAAGATTCTTATTTCTCCTTCTCTTTCAAGCCGGTACACGTAACCAATATCGGGGAATTGTCGCAATGTCTGTGCTTTTTCGTAAATCCCTTGCACAACCCTGACTGCCGCAGATGGGTCATCCTCGGCAATATAGTCGTGAATATCTTTGAGCCATATTTGAGCCTCGGAGGTCCACCTTATTTTTGCCATGTCCCGATCCGGTGATGCATCTCTTCATTGGATATAAAATGGTCCTCTCTCGCGTCTTTGAGACCCTTGCTAATCATACGTTCAAATGCAAGTTCACGAATGATGTCGTCGTAGGATGCATCGTCCGGCTGAGATTCTATGATCTCTTGCATTTTCTGTTTTGCCATCGACATTTTGATTTACCTCCTTCATCGGATATAACATCAAAACTATTATAACAAAAATCGATGAATATTGGCATTAACTTCTTTGTTTTAGGAAATTGCAGCAACGGTCGCCGCAATTCTTGAAATCAACTGAAAATCAATACTGACGCTGTTTAACGGCCTTTCACTTTTTGAGATTTAGAGCAAAATCCGCAATCCTAAATCGGCAATTCACAACCCTCTATTGTGTATTTAATGATGAGACAGGAGGTGATAGACATAACACCTTGACGCTATTTGTTAATAAAAGTTGACCTTCTCATCCCTACTCATTTATCTTATCATTCAAAACACCACTCAACTTGAAAAGCAGTACCTTCCTCCCTTTAATCTCCATCTTTACACCTGTCTGAGGATTTCTCCCTCTCCTGGCTCTTTTCTGTTTTACCCTGAACTTACCCAAACCGGAAATCATAACATCTTCATCTTTCGCCAGTGTCTCCTTCACAACCTCAAAGAATCTAACGACAATATCAGCGCACTCCCTTTTCGATAAGTCGAGTTTATCATATACCTGTTCAATAAGTCCTGCTCTTGTCATAGCTTTTCTCATTCAATTCCTCTCTATCTTCGTCATGGTTTCCTTCTGAATATACAGAATTGTCTTCTTGTATTTTTAACCATATCAACGGCATACCAGTCAATGATTAACAGTCTATTATTATTGATTATTACAACAATGTAGCCTTCTGTTGTTCCAGAATTGTCTATGGATGAATCTTTTTCTATGTTTCAGAATGAAATTCATTTTATGATATATTCACAATACGGATATGAGAATTATGGCAATCATAGGGGTAGGTTTCAGCGCTTTCGCATGTTTCATCGGCATCATCATTCTGCTTGCAGTTCTCTTCTCCTATGATCATTCCCGGATTGATGATATTCTGAAGGCCTTCCTGTTGATATGTTCAGGTGTTTTTATCTTTCTGGGTTGTAACAGGACGCTGAAGAGAAAATCTGCCGATATCAAAGAGCAGTTGTAATAGCCGGTTATGGAGCCTACAAGGCTTACAAGAAGATAAAACGTCAGCACCATAAGTAAGATGTGTATGAAAATCTATTTCGCTTACCCAAGCCTCACAGGATAACAGAGAGAGTTTAAGAAACTGTTCAGACCAGAGCAGTTTAATGTTACTTCAGGACCGCCTTCAGTAATGACACCGACATGGCAACACGGTCAAGAGCCTCTCTTCTTGACATACCCCTTTTTTCTTTAAAGCATGTATTTGC
>CAYMTB010000305.1:0-3857 GCA_964393225.1 uncultured Syntrophorhabdaceae bacterium | reverse complement strand
GTCAACAAAGACTTGCCCGGCTGAAAAGTCAGCACGCAAAGCGCCGCAATAAGATAACGGGCGGATGTGTCAATGTTGACCCCGGAGTATCTGAGGAACTTGTAAAGTGCTGTTACGCTTCAAAGCTGATCATCAAATGAAACTGTTCATCATTTAGTCTTCTGTGCAAATGCTTTTGCTCAGCGGTTAGGCAGGTTGAGATGCTCCCGGATATTAGACGGGACATTATTTAGCAACCATGCGTATACCAACCATAGTGTTTTCAAGTGATTCCAATATTTCAAAAAAGGTATTGGCTGCCACCTTCCCTTTTATTGCGAATACCATATTTGAGCAACAGGCCGTTAAATATCCTTCTAAAGTCAACATCTAACACGTTGTAGTTTTTAGTCTTTTCAATGTTGTCTGTTTTGTGATAAGGTAATAAACATCATGATCGTATCCATTGCCAATCAAAAAGGGGGCGTCGGGAAAACCACGACAGCGGTAAACCTGTCTGCATCCATTGCAGTATCGGAGAGGAAGACGCTTATTGTCGATATGGACCCTCAATGTAATACAACGACCAGTTTCGGCATATCATACAGCGGTCTGTATGCACACCTTTACCATGTGCTTATCGGTAAAAAGGATATCAAGGAAGTCATCAGAAAAACCGACATCCCTTTTCTGGATATAGTCCCATCCCACCCTGACCTTATAGGAGCGGAGGTTGAGCTTCTTGACATGGAAGAAAGGGAGTTTGTGTTGAAAAAGGCTTTTGATAGGCTGCAGGATACATATTCGTACATTTTTATTGATTGTCCTCCTTCCCTCGGGCTTTTGACGATCAATGCACTTGTGGCGTCTAATTATGTCATGATACCACTGCAGTGCGAATATTTCGCCCTCGAGGGGCTTGCATTGCTGCTGAGATCGATCACGATTATCAAAAAAAGGTTAAACCCGAAGCTCGACACGCTCGGTGTACTCCTTACCATGTTTGACAAACGGAACAATCTTTCATTCAGGGTAATGGACGAGGTGAAGGGATATTTTAACGACAGTGTTTTTAAAACAGTGATTCCGAGGAATGTGAAGCTGAGTGAGGCGCCGAGCTATGGAAAGCCTGCCATGCTTTATGATATATGTTCCAAGGGAGCGGAAAGCTATCTCGAACTCGCGTCAGAGATACTCGACAAGGGGGTTTAATGTTAAAAAAAGACCCATTAGGTAAAGGTCTGTCTGCAATACTGAATGATGCTGTCGAAAAAGGAACGAGCAAACTCATTCCTGTGGCGGAAATTACGCCTAATCCCACCCAGCCAAGGTTTGCAATAAAGGAAGATTCTCTTGTAGAGCTTGCCGCATCCATCAGGGAAAAGGGAGTCCTTCAGCCTATTCTTTTAAGGAGGGATGGAAAAGGGTATGAGATTATTGCCGGGGAACGGAGATTCCGTGCGTCGGTTATGGCAGGGCTCAAATTAGTTCCCGCAATCATCAAGGATGTTGATGAAAAAGAGGCCATTGAGATTGCCCTTATTGAAAACCTTCAGAGGGAGGATCTAAACCCCGTCGAGATAGCCTCGGTATACGAGAGGTTTATTGATGATTTCGGGTATACCCAGGAGGAACTTGCAAAGAAGATCGGCATTGACAGGGCCACTGTTTCTAATTTTGTCAGGCTTTTAAAGCTTCCCGAGTGGATAAAGAATCTCATAAGAGAAGGTAAATTGACCCAGGGGCATGCGAGGGTTCTTATTACACTCAAAAACGAAAACGAACAGAGGAAATTCGTTGAGAGGATTTTGAAAGAAAATATCTCCGTGAGGGAATTAGAGCGTGCAGTTAAAAATAAATCAGCCGGCAGACATTCACCTTTTGTCCACGTTGAAGGGATACTAAGAGAGACTCTGGGTACAAAAGTGAACATCACCTTCAAACAGAAGAAAGGCAAAATCATCATCGAATTCTATTCCAAAGAAGACCTTGAAAGAATTGCAGAACTGATTGCAAATGATTGAGCATCTTTAAGGAGATTTCTATGAGTTTTATCCGGGCGCCTGCGGTAAGCGGCATGTTTTATCCGGGTAACCCCAAAACGCTCAAAAGAGATATCGAAAGATACCTCAGTGAGGCTGTCCTTGATCCTATAGCCGGTGATATCGTCGGCATCATATCTCCCCATGCAGGGTATATGTATTCCGGTCCTGTTGCTGCCTACGGTTATAAAGCTATAGCTGGCCGTGAGTACGATACAGTCATAGTTATCGCTCCAAGCCACAGGAAATTTTTCGAAGGTGCTGCTGCCATAGAGAAAGGCGGTTACAGGACCCCTCTGGGGGTAGTTGAAGTCGACGAAGAAACAGCCGGTATGATTTTGAAAAAAAGTTCAGCAGTAAAAAGCAATATCGATGTCCACAAGGAGGAACATTCCCTTGAGGTTCAGATTCCTTTTCTGCAAATAATACTGAAGAGCTTTAAGATTGTGCCTCTGATTATGGGCACCCAGGATTTTTTAACATGTGAGGCCCTTTCTGCGGGTATTTATGAGACGTTAAAAAACAGCGGGAAAAAGATTCTGATCGTTGGAAGCACAGACCTTTCCCATTATTATTCTTATGCCCATGCAGTTGAACTTGACGGTGTTGTGACAAAACACCTTGATGATTTCGACATGGAAGGTCTCGTCACTGATCTGGGAGAAGACAAATGCGAAGCCTGCGGCGCTGGTCCCATGATTACTGCTATGATGCTTTCACGGAAATCAGGGGCAAATCAGGGCAAGGTTCTAAAATATGCAAACTCCGGCGATATCACCGGTGACAAAAGTACGGTAGTGGGCTATGTGTCTGCCGTATTTTATGAAAACCATTAGGGGAAATGAACCGTGAACCTTTCCGAAAAAGATAAAATACAGCTGAAAGAATTGGCAAGAGACACCATAGAGGGCGTTCTTTTCGGAAAACAGAGAGATCATACCCCGGTATCGGAAATTTTAAAAGAGAAAAGGGGCGCCTTTGTTACCCTCAAAAAAAAGGGTGAATTAAAGGGGTGTATCGGCTATATCAGGGGCGTTCAGCCTCTTCATGAAACAATAAAAGAAATGGCCGTCCAGGCGGCTTTTCATGACCCGCGGTTTGCCCCTCTTAAAAAAAAAGAATGGAAAGATATCGATATAGAAATATCCGTGTTGACCCCTATGAAAAAGATTCAGGGCATCGATGAAATAGAGGTGGGCGTTCACGGTTTGTACATTGAAAAGGGGCATAATTCCGGGCTATTACTTCCTCAGGTTGCCACAGAAAACCACTGGGATAGAGAGACCTTTCTCGATTATACGTGCTGGAAGGCAGGCCTGCCCAACAATGCATGGAAATCTCCGGACACAGGTATTTACATTTTTTCAGCAGATGTATTTTGATGAATATTTTTAGGAGTAACTCGATGATTTACAAGCATATGTCGATTAATGATGTCGCAAAAATATACCCTGAAACTTTAGCTGTTTTTGAAAGGTATGGATTGGGTTGTGTCGGATGCCGGGCAGCCCTTTTCGAAAATATCGAACAGGGGGCTGAAATCCACGGAATCGATGTGAATACACTGGTAGAAGACCTCAACGGTGCGGTAAACAAGAGCTGATACCGGATACGGAATGGCAGGGAAAAAGAAGGTTGGAAGGTTAGATGATTGGAAGTTTGGCTAACCCTCTACTCCTCTACACATCTACTCCTCTGATCTTCTAATCATCTGTGAATGGTGAATAGCGTTTTACGCCCTCCTGGGGCGCTTTGTGGAGGAGTAGCTTGATTATGAAACCAATACATTCGACGAACTCGATAAAAATCCCAAACCCGTCACTCCGGCGAATACCC
>CAYMTB010000304.1:0-3870 GCA_964393225.1 uncultured Syntrophorhabdaceae bacterium | reverse complement strand
CTTAAAACCCGTATCTCATAACCGTAAAAAAGGGTTCAAGGGGTCGAGGGGTCGAGGGTTCAAGTGAAAACAAATCCACAATGAACTGAACAACACATATATTCCCCCGCGCCATCACTCCTATCCACTTCTGAGTAACTTAAACCTCGTATCATGTTCAATAGTAAGTTACTTTTTCACAAAGCGTCCCCGAAGGGGGCGTAAAACGCTATTCACTGCCTCTTCCCCCTCGACCCCTTGACCCCTGCCTTTCTCACCTTTCACTGCTTAATATAAAGTTTCAGCGTTGTTTAATCAAGAAAAAGAGTTTTGGAAATAAAGAAGAAACAGTTTGACAAAAACTGCTCATAAAGGCTTAATAAAGGAAGATGCCGGTTAAAATACTCACCATTTTACTCATCATTCTCGCGTTCTCCGGAACTGTCTTTGCCGGACGACCCTTGATTACAGACGATGCAAACACGCAGGGAAAAGGGAACTATCAGCTTCAGATCGGTGGAGAATATTCCCGTGATGATGATGAAGATGTAAAAGTAAACAAAAAAACAGTAACGGCGGAATTAGATTACGGGATAATAGACAATATCGACTTTACAATCTCTTCCGGTTATCAGAACTTTCAGATCAACAATGCAGGGATTACAAGCTCACCTGAAGGCATCACGGACACCCTTGTTGAAATAAAGTGGCGTTTCTATGAAGATAAAAAAGGCTTGGGTCTTGCGATTAAACCGGGTATTTTTCTCCCCACCGGTGATTACACAAAAGGCCTTGGCGGCGGAGATATTAGACTTGGGACTGGAGAGGTAAGGTACAGACTCTACTTTGTCGGCACAAAAGAATTTGAACGTGCCGCATTTCATTTAAACCTTGGCTATTTGAGAAATCAGGCCAGATATGATGCGAGAGAAAACCTGTGGCACGCATCCCTTGCGGGTGAATGGAAAATCGTAAAAAGATTGAAAATTGTAGGCAATATCGGGATTGACACAAGCCCTGACACAGACTCCTGCATCGATCCTGTTTTTCTCCTGGGCGGCTTCGTTTACTCACTTTCAGACAAAATTGATCTCGACCTCGGCATAAAACAAGGCTTGAATGATCCATCGTTTGATTTTACCTTTACCGGCGGAATATCGATAAAGTTTTAAACATCTAATTTTATTGCAATTTTATGTTATTAGAGTTATTTTAAAGAATATGGGCAGCACAATATGCAGGGGCAATAGATGACAAAGGGAGGGGTAAAAATGGGAAAGGCTATAGCAGAAGATCAAAACAACAACTATTATACGGAATTGTTATGTGAAAACAGCACAGCAGCAATCATCCTCTGCGACAATTCAGAAACAATCATTCACTGCAACCAGGCTTTTTTAAATATATTTAATTTTAAAAAACGTAAGGATGTCATCGGTAAAACACTATCGGTCTTACATGCTTCCGAGGAAAATTACGGATCGTTTCTCAAAAAACTTCACCATGCGGTACCGGTAAGAAAACCGCTCACATTTGAATGGGAATTATCGAAAAAGGACAAATCATCCTTCCATTGTGAAATCAATGTAAAAACCATAGAAGGCGATAAAAAATCAATTGCCTACCTTGTACTAACGATCAAGGATATTTCTAACTGGAAAAAACATGAGCAGGAACTTGCGCATAAGGCAACTCACGATCCCGTTACAGATCTCCCTAATCGTGAACTCTTTCATGACCGCCTTGCCATGGCCATTGTTCATGCACAACGTGACAGAGAAAGACTCGCAGTGCTTTTTATCGACATCGATTCTTTTAAGGACATCAACTACAGGTTTGGCTACAGTACAGGAGACCTTGTCCTTAAAGAGACCGGTGAAAGGTTAAAAAAATGCCTTCGCAAAGGTGATACCATCGGGCGGTTTGGTGATGATGAATATGTCATTCTGCTGCCGGGAATAATTCGTAAAGAAAGTGCAGCCTTTGTTACAGATAAAATCCTCCATGCGTTCAGTTCCCCTTATTCGATAAACGGATCTGAATTTTCTGTAACTTGCAGTGTCGGCATTGCAATTTTTCCCGAAGATGGAGATACCTGCGAGGAGCTCGTGAAAAATGCAGACATCGCCATGTATTTCGTTAAAAAAGCAGGCCGTCATAACTTTCAGTTTTACTCAGCAGTAACAGTGTAGACAGCTTCTCTCGTTTATGGAGTAATTTCTCTGGTCTGTGTCGTGTAGAATAGCGGAGTAGCCCCCGCGTCATGCCTGTATAGTATTTTCACTTGTAAGTTGTTTAAAATTAAAGGATAATTAAGAAAAGTCTGTTTGCGGCTCGCATCATTTGGAAAAAATGAGGTCTTATTTTTAGGAAGCCATGAAAAAAGAAACTCTTTACATCACTCTTATAAACATTTTTATCGGAATGGGCGTTTCTTTTCTGCTGAAGGGCAGTATTCTCGCCGTCGTTCTAATCATCATCGCGATCGGCACGATCATTTTCATAGAACGAAAATGGATTTACGAAAACGTCTTCAGAAGGAAGAAGCGGTATGCCGTGGCGGGATATTCCTTCCTGGCCGCCTTGATGCTTGTTCTTCTATCTTTGATTACCTCACCGAGCCGTGATACATCCCACATTATCAAGCTGGTTAACGGGTTTTTGCAGGATGTGACGGCAGGTGATTATCGGGGCGCTTACGAACAACTCTCCGAGGTGTCAAAAAAAGCATACACCTTGAAGGATTTCGCCAATGATCATGCGGACAATTGCATCAAGGTCCAGAATTTCAGAATCGATGAGGTTATCTTTAACAAGTATGACAAAACGAAAGCCGTGGCGGTGGTCTCAAGCCCCTTCACGCTATATGGCCGCGAAACTCTAAACCTTGAGATGATCAAGGAAGAGGAAGGGTGGAGGATCGTTTTCAGCAAGACCATGTTCCACCCCAACACCCCTGGCCAGGGGAAAAGCAAAAAGACGGGGGGCATCATCACCAATTTTTTCAAGAAACTCTTTTAACGAGACCCTCTCCACATCTTTTCTGTTGCCAAGGTAATGGATTCCTTGATAAAATGACATCAGCCTTAATAGCATTTTACTCTTAAAGGTATTACTTCAAAATTAGTTAAGGAGGCGGGAGATGACGATGGTTAAGGTAAAACATGATGTTGATGTTCTTGAAAAATGCCAGACGGGCATCAAGGGTCTTGATGAGATTACGAAGGGAGGGCTTCCGAGAGGCAGGCCAACCCTGATCTGTGGCGGTGCGGGTTCCGGTAAAACGCTTTTCGCCATGGAGTTTCTCATGCGGGGCGCCATGGATTACGGAGAACCCGGGGTCTTCATGACTTTCGAGGAGACGCCGGACGATCTCGCAAAGAACTTCATCTCCCTTGGTTTTGATATCCACGATATGATGTCGCGTGGTCTCATCGAGACGGATCACGTTAAAATCGAGCGAAGTGAGGTTGAGGAGACGGGTGAATACGACCTGGAAGGATTGTTCATCCGCCTGGGGAATGCCATTGATTCCATCGGGGCGAAGCGTGTTGTCCTGGATACCATAGAAGCACTTTTCTCCGGGCTATCTAATGCCGGTATCCTTCGGGCAGAGCTTCGCCGGCTTTTTCAATGGTTGAAAGACCGCGGTGTGACAACCATCGTTACGGGGGAAAAAGGCGACAAGCTTCTGACACGCTACGGACTCGAAGAATACGTGGCCGATTGTGTGATTCTCCTCGACTTTCGCATCGAGGAGCAAATTTCAACCCGTCGTCTGCGTATTGTCAAGTACCGCGGCTCATCTCACGGCTCCGATGAGTATCCCTTCCTGATAGACGAGAGCGGCATCTCTATCCTTCCTATCACTTCCCTGGGGATCGATTACCC
>CAYMTB010000303.1:0-3880 GCA_964393225.1 uncultured Syntrophorhabdaceae bacterium | reverse complement strand
GAAACCACCTCAGGTCCAGGATCCTAAGAAACCACCTCAGGGTCAGCCACCTCAGAAACCACCTCAGGTCGATGATCCTAAGAAACCACCCCAGGGTCAGCCATCCAAGAAACCACCTCAGGTTGATGATCCTAAGAAACCACCTCAGGGTCAGCCACCTCAAGGTCAGCAGTCTCAAGAGCATCAACCACAGCCTGCTCAGCCTCAGGGAAGGCCTGAAGGAGGGAAGTAGAACACAAAAAGCAGATTACGAAAGGTTAAGATGTGATAATAAAAAAGGAGATGCAAATGCATCTCCTTTTGTTTTCTTACCTCACGACGGTTTGCTCAGGGGCGGTTTAATCATAGACCCCCCCGTTTTAGCTCGAAGATACGAAATTGTGAAGTTAAGAAGTTAAAACGATAAAAAGACTATGTTTCCTTCCCAGCTTCGCAGCTTCCATCTTTCTTGCTATTTCCCTTACAGTGTTGAGTTTTGGGTTTTGAGTTTTGAATTGTTTGCCTTTGTTTTCAGTTTTTCACCTTTCACCCTTTTATTGATGTTTAATATTTATCCTGCCCCCTTCCTTTTTTGAAAAACCCATGTCTTGATCTTTTCGTAGATAATCTCTCTCTTAATAGGCTTTGTAATGTAATCATTCATACCACTGCTCAGGCACCGTTCTTCTTCGCCCTTCATTGCATGAGCAGTGAGGGCAATGATCGGTATTTCGGTAAATCCGTTCTTCCTGATTGTCCGGGCAGCCTCGTACCCATCCATTTCCGGCATCTGGATATCCATCAATATAAGGTCAAATGCGCCGGGATTACTGACAATTTTTTCTACTGTAATTTTTCCGTTTTCCGCTATTTCTGTCTGGTATCCGGCTTTCTGCAGAATAACCTTCATTAATCCCTGGTTGTCAGGATTATCCTCTGCAATGAGAATCCGCACCGAATGCTTTTCATCTTCTTTAACGCTGTGACGTGTCATCAGATGGTCCTTTTTAGATTCCCGTGAAACCTTCATGCTGACAAGGCGTACTATCATGCTCAGAATTTCGTTTCTCCTCAACGGTTTTGGAAGAAACCCGTCGAATCCGGCCTCAAGACTCTTCTGGTAGCTGAACAGGCTTGATGATGAAAAGGCAAGGAGGGGCGTTTCCTTAATGGCCAGATCGTGCAAACGTACCCGTCTTGCCACCTCATACCCGTCCATTTCGGGCATTTTTATGTCCATGATACATATGTCAAAAGGTTGTCCTGCCAGGAAAGCGGTTTCGATGGCAGGTATAATATCTGGACTGTTGATGAGGGACTTAACGTCCATGCCATTCTTCCTGAGAAGATAGCCAAGTAAATCGAGAGTCGCCGTGTTATCATCTGCAATGAGTGCTCTTTTTCCCTCAAGGGTAATCTTCTGGTGGATATCCGTGTCTCCCGTCTTATCAGATTTCTGGAGTATAGCCGTAAAATGGAACGTGCTCCCTTTGCCTGGGGTACTTTCAACCCACATATTGCCCTGCATCATCCCGGCAATCTTTTTACAGATCGTCAATCCCAGTCCTGTACCCCCAAAACGCCTCGTTGTGGAAGTGTCCGCCTGCTGAAAAGCATCAAAAATAGTGTGCAGTTTATTTTCAGGAATACCCATTCCGGTATCTCTCACTGTGGCATGAAGCCTTATCAGGTTTTCGATCTCATCCTCCACGGTGAGCGTTACCTCTATCTCTCCTTCTTCAGTAAATTTTACAGCATTGCCCATGAGGTTGAGAAGCACCTGTCTGAACCGTATGGGGTCTCCTTTTACAAAAGCCGGCACCTCGTCGGCGATCTTGCACAAAATCTCGATAGGTTTGCTTTCAAGACGGGGACGGATGAGGTCACATACATCGTAGCAGACAACCTCCGGATCGAAATCGATTGTTTCGAGGCTCAGATAGCCTGCTTCTATTTTTGAGAGATCGAGAATGTCATCAATGAGTGAAAGAAGACTCTCGCTGCTTCTCTTGATTGTCCGGGCGTATCCCGACTGTTCTTCAGTGAGGTTTGTTTCGAGAAGAACGTCTGTGTATCCCATGATCCCGTTCATCGGAGTGCGTATCTCATGACTCATGTTTGCCAGGAACCGGCTCTTTGCCTGGTTTGACATTTCAGCAGCTTCCTTTGAAAGCTGGAGCTCCTTTTCCATTGTCTTACGCTTGGTGATATCGACGAAACTTTCGAGGAGATACTGTCTGTTTCCGAGGACTAGTGGTACTACAGTCTTGAGGATCGTTATACTGCCGTATTTCTCTGAAAGGAGTAACCTTTCCGAGTCATTGACCGTCTGTCCGAGATCGGTGATAGGGCATTTACCTATATCTGCCGGACAGATAAACCGCTGGCAGTTATGACCCACAATCTCTTCCCTCGGCAGCCCAACGAGATCTGCAACATACGGGTTTGCATCGACAATTTCATGGGTCTCCCGATCGATAATGACAACACCTGCCTGGACGTATCGAAGGATTGCCGAGAGCCTCGTCCTGCTTTCCTTCAGTTCCTCCTCGACCCTTTTTCGTTCTATCATCTCAGATTCGAGCTGTCTGTGCTTTTCTTCGATTTCATTCTCTCGGCGTTTTGATTCTTCAAGATGTGTCTTAAAGACGAGAGATTTCACATTTATAATGAGAATAAACACGATACCTGCAAGGATTGATAAGGCAACAACACCCATTCCCAGGATAGTGTGCCACGGCACAAAGTGTCCGCTTATGTTGGTCGCTGTATCAATGTGGACCACCGAAAAAGGTGTATTCTTCACCGGTATGCGGAGTACGATTCTCTTTACCAGTTTCGCTGCATTTTCGTTTACTTCATACTCGACCGGTGTCTGGGCCGGCAGTGATTCAAAGTGGGGAAGTCCGGATGCACCGTCAGTATTTGTATCACCCAGAACCTGACAGTTTTTTCCAACCTTTGTTACCAGGTATGTCCAGCCATATAAGGCAGAGTTCTGTCTGAGGAGGTGGGTTACCACAGGTCCGGTTTGGATCCAGGCAAGGATTTCTCCGGTATAATGACCTTTAAATATGAATGGGGCCCTCACAATCGTTTCTTTGCTGCCGCATACGACAATAGAGGGTACGTGGGGTTTTTCCCTGAAAATAAGCTCTTTATCGATTTTTTCAGAAAAAGGAGGCACGCCTTGTGAACCGGTATCAACGAGTATCCTTCTATTGCTGTCAACGAGAATAACCCGGCTGTATATCTGGTTACCGACAAGTTTCTTGCGCGCCATTAACTGCTGAAAGAGTTCCCCGATGGGAATCAGACTCTGTTTAAGCCCATACTCCATACTCATGCCCAGAGCCTGATTTTCAAAGAAGGCAGAGACCTCGCGCGAGAGTGTAAGGTTTACGATGTCATCTCTTCTTTCCTCAAAAAAATATTCCAGAATAACAACCTGTTTTTCAGTCTCTGTGCTAAACAGGGCCAGGTTCTTCTTCTGGAGATTTATCTCGGCGAAGTAGGTTGAATAAATAAGGATGCAAATATATCCGGTAAGGATAATGCCTGTTACAAGGGGCCCGATAACCTGTTTTTTAGCATACTTATAAATGCCTGCCTGTAACAAGGGCACAACCTCTCTTCGCTATTTCGTCATTCCTTTATAGAACTCCGGGAAGTAGTCAAATACAAAGGGGTAGTACTTTTTGGTGAGCCGGACAAACGTGCCATCGGCCTTGCACTTTTCCAGGAAGGAATTGAAGGCTTTCAGGAGTTCCGGGGAATCCTTCGAAAAGGCCACGGACATATCCTGAATCTCGCTTATGGGGCCTATCACCTTAATTTTGCCGGACCATTTCTGGAGAGCCACAAGTGCATCCGGCACATCCAGCAGGGTGAGGTCTGCCTC
>CAYMTB010000302.1:0-3884 GCA_964393225.1 uncultured Syntrophorhabdaceae bacterium | reverse complement strand
ACTACAGTACGTACATCTCTCTTAATAACGGTCTTGCGAGAGGGATATACAGATGCCTGTCGCCGGTGCTTGCTATGTCAGATAATCTCAAGGTAAATATATCATATACGCAACTTGCTCAGCGTTTACAGATAAGAGAAGAAAACGGTCCGGCAAGAGTCAGACAACAACTCTTGGAAGCTCATAAGGAACTCCAGGAGAAGGTCTTCTCAAGGATTAGCATTACTCAAACATCGTCAGGCAAGGTAATAGTAGTGTACTTCAGATAAATTTCTCCATCATCCTCCTTCAATCCCCCCCCCCTCATAAAAAGGGATTTTTTTGCAACTAAATCTTACAAATAAATCCTGTAGAAAATAAATGCCATTGTACCATCCATATCACAAAAATAATCTTCTACCCGGGGGAAGGTTAACCATCACTCGTTTTTTACATGGGGGGTGCGCACCTGTGGGGAACGAAAAAGGTCTTTTAAGTAATCATATCAACTGGTTACAAGACCCCCCGGCGCGCACCTGTGGGGAAAAAAAGAGGTCTTTTAAGCAATGATATCAGCTGGTTACAGTACACGTGTATTATACCATATAGGAGAGTACCTTAGGGCAGTTGGGGGTTCAAATTTTCACTTTTGCGGTGGGAAGTTCTTTTAACCAAAACACGTTGCGTTAATACATATACAAATACATTCTCTAAAAATATCTGTTCAAGGAGTAGGTGTGAATAAAAACAAGCAAGAACTAAATTATAGAAAAAGCGTCATAGAGGCTGAAAATTCAAGATTTCGTCGCTGTAAATTCTGCAAGCACCGGCAATTATTAGAGCTCCAGGGCATCGATGGCTATCCCTTGGGTCACGGATATCGCTGCCCCGCCATCGGACTGGAAATGAGCAGAAGATACGCGGTTGAAGCAGATCACGTATGCGACAGGTGGGAAAAATACGCCAGGCGGCAAAGGTGAACGGTAAATATCGGGATAGGGCATGGAGTTTGGTCGATGGCCGTGAACACAATAATGAGACATGGGGGAAAGACGGGTCAACTAAACAGGGAAGCAGAAATTGCATTGGAATGTTCAACGGGTCCGAAAATTTAAAAAAGAAGAGGTTTAAGAATGATATTAAAATGTAATTGTGAACACGAATTTCAAGACAAAAGGTATGGCAAGGGCAACCGGCTATGTAACCTGATGGTAAAAGGCACTTTTAGATGTACTGTATGTGGAAAAGTACTGGGAACAGCAAAATCAACCGCTGAAGTACAAGCAAAAAATAATAAGGAGGATTAATCATGGCATCAGTAAATCGTGTAACTTTAATAGGCCGTGTCGGAAAGGATCCAGAATTAAGGTACACAGCCGACGGCACAGCCGTCGCAACGTTCAGCTTGGCAACGTCGGAGTCATGGAAAGACAAAAGCGGAACGAAGCACGAACGAACAGAATGGCATGACATTCATGTATGGCGTAAGCTCGCTGAGATAGTTGGCGAATATGTCAGGAAAGGGCGCATGATCTACGTTGAAGGCAAGATAGAATCTCACGGATACGACGGGAAGGACGGTTCTAAAAGGAGACAGTTTTCAATCGTTGCAAACAATGTGATCATGCTTCCATCGGGAGATAAAAAGACTTCTGAAACAGGAAGCAGTGATAAAAAAACAGGTTTCAAAAAAGAAGTAAACAAGGCTGCAAACATAAGCGCCGACGAATTTTTCCCGGAATTCGATGATGATATTGAAATGTAATCTCCAGGAATTCGATGAATAAAAAATAATAGAGGTGCATTTGTGGCCCGGGTCTGTTGATGACGTCATAAATGGTGTCGGAAAAATATCTGCCTATGAGAAGAATAATTGATTAATGCTATTGAATATAAAATAGGCTACCTTGCTGCTTTTATCATTCTGAAGTCGATGCCGGACTATGACTCATATCTTACAAAAATATTGAACTCTGAAGTATTGGCTCTTCTCCCTAAAAAGTATGCCCGGAAAGAATTCAAGATTGGAGAAACGGGAATGGCCTCCATATACGGCATCAACGGTTCGCGGGTAACACTCACCCAGAGGTCTCCGCAATATGTACGAAGGATACTCGAGTATCTGCTGTCTGACATTTGTATAAATCAGGGAATATTAATCAAAAGATCATCTATCATAATCGGGAGGTATATTAAGGTAGCTATTGATACGCCGGATAACCATATCGGTACCAGCTACGAATTATACGATATGCTCAAGCAATATACTGAGGACATAAGGTTTGAGAATTACTTTGGCGAAAAGTTGTCGTTCGTAAAATATTCAAATGACATCAAAGAATTTGTGGTCAATGCATTATGCCCGCCCGGGCATCTGGAATCAATCGAAGTAGTAACTAGCTTCGACGACGGCAAAGAAGTACATGTTATCGTAGACAACAGATGCCTCGGCCTGTTCATCGGGAAGAGGGGGTTGAATATAACATTGGCATCCAAGCTATGTTACAACGTGAAGATAGAGATAAAGGGAATCGGTCAGGAAGTAATAGAACAATACAGATCAAGGAATCAGTCAGGAAGTAATTGAACAATATAAAAAAGGAGGAAATAAAATATGGAGCAAACGGCAATAGAGACACAAAAAAATGAAGAACAGGAAAGGCTGTTAAGACAGCAAAAACGGTTTGAAAGAAAACTGAGCGATGCGCTCGAACCGGACAGCATATTTATTATACCTGTGGGAGGCCGTATGGGGATTGAGCTTGTCATCAACCTTACCGGTCTGGACAGGGAATTAAATAAACTGAAAAGGCAGGTTGCGTTCCGAATCAAATACGAAGATGCTGTTGAAGTATTCAAAGAACTGGATGATACGGTACATAAACTGTGGGAAAGCATCAAGTCGAATGTCCCGAGCCTGCATTCATTCAAGCCTGAAAAATGGAGGGAAGTGAACGACTCAAAAGAGAAGAAATTATTGCTCGCTAACAGGAAAATCTCAATGTGCCTGGTCCCGCGTGATGAGAAAATCGGTCAACTGGCTGCGGGCATAAAAGTGCTCAATGAGAAAATATTTGAACTACAGTCGATATCCAGCTACGAAGAGGTTAAAAAGCTCGCGGCGATACATAACGAAGTGAACACGGCCATGCTGGATATAAACAAAAAGATACAGAAGTTAATCAATGGTCCTCAAGTATCAGGGGAGAAAGGTCCTCAAACAACAGGCGAGAAAGGTCCGCAAGTTCCAGGCGAGGAGAAAGGTACACAAGCTCCAGGCGAGAAAGGTCCGCAAGTATCAAGAGAGAAAAATTTGCCATTCCCTAATGCAAAGAAGTAATATAAAATAGTTATTAAGTATTTCGTATACCCTCACACACGACCCCTTAGCAGTTGGAAGGGGTCGCCCCTTATCACGCACAAGTTTTAGTCATTTTTAAAACCTTATCGGAAAATTAGTCTTGTCCAATAATTTGTAGACAATTTTGTAGACACCCCATTTTAGGGGTTAACTGTTCGGAATCATTGAGGCATGTGTGAATATAAAACTGGGTGCTCAAACATCAGGAGAGAAAAACAATGCAAAGAAGTAATATAAGTAAAATAGTCATCAGTAGATCTCTCGAAAACGTTATTAAGTAAAACTTACCATAATCCCCTCACACACGACCCCTTAGTAGTTTTAAGGGGTCACCCCTTATAAACACACATAAGATTCAAAAAACATCAAAAAAAGGAGGAATCCATGAACCTGAAGGATTTCGTGGAGAAATACCACAATAAGCTCGTTGAAAGGCTGGAACAGGATTTAAGGCCTGTATACCAGCCGGACCGCACCGCTGCACCATCGCCTAAAATTGTTTCTCTCCTCAGAAAACCGTTCCCGGTACAGACAGAAATCATAA
>CAYMTB010000301.1:0-3930 GCA_964393225.1 uncultured Syntrophorhabdaceae bacterium | reverse complement strand
TGATTGGAAGGTTGGATGTTTGGATGTTTAGCTAACCCTCTAAACTTCTAACCCTCTAAACATCAATTTCCTTATCTTCCGAGTATTGCCAGCGTTTCCATGTGGGATGTGTGGGGGAAAAAGTCGAAGGGAGCTATTTCTGCTATAGCGTAACCCTGTCCGATAAACTCTTTCAAATCCCTTGAAAGGGTTGAGGGATTGCATGATATGTAGGCAATTGTTTTCGGTTTAATAGTGAACATCAGCGCTAATCCATCTTTGCTAATGCCCTCCCTGGGGGGATCGACGACAAGAAGATCGACATTGCTTAGCGGAAGAGTTTTCAGAACGTTCTCAACCCTGCCTTCATGGAAAGCACAATTTTCGATCCGGTTCATGCGGCAATTTTCTTTTGCGGTAGTAATGTTTGTATGGGATGAATCAACCCCGATTACCTCCTTCGCATATTGGGAAAGAAAGATTTCAATAGGGCCTGTGCCGCAGTAAAGACCCAACACCTTCCCATTATTGCTTTCTTGCTGCACAAACTCCGCCAATCTGGCATATAAAAGATGAGCTGCCCTTGGGTTGGGCTGAAAAAACGATTCCGGATAAATCCGGAAACTTGTGTCCCCCATTGATTCTGTAATATATGATTCGCCGAAAAACCTGGAAGACCTTTCATAGTGAATGACATCCCCGGGTTTGTCGTTTATGATCCTGTACAGACTTTTTATGTTCGGTATTTCCTGTACAAGGTTTTGCCAGAGTTCTGTTGTATCGGGCAGTTTGCCCTTTGTTGTTTCGATAACAGCCATTATATTGCCGGTAGATTTTGCCTCTCTCAGGATGAGATGCCTCAGGAAACCCTTACCATTGAGCGGGTTGTAGGCGGAAAGGTAGTTCTTGTGGGCAAAACTTATAAAGAGCGGTATAATTTTTTGGATTATGCTGCTGAAGATATCGCATTTCATGAGAGGCGTCACATCCCACGCATATTTTCCGGATAATGGAACACGTTTCCGCATACCGAGTATGATGCCGTGCCCGTCTTCGCCGAAGGCAAGTTCTATTTTATTTCTATAGAAATGTATGTCCGGCGATGGAACAATAGATGAGATGCTGATGTTTTCAATATCGATTCTGCCGATCCTTTTCAGAGATTCTTTTAAATAATTTTCTTTAATATGAAGCTGTTTTTCATATGAGAGATTCTGCATGGTACAGCCGCCGCATATATCAGAATGAGGGCATGCGGGGGTGACCCTGTAAGGTGAGGGGGTTTCAATTTTCAGAAGCTCCCCGTAGGCAAGGTTTTTATTATTTTTTACGATCCTTATTTCTGCGATGTCGCCGGGAACACAATCCGGAACAAAAACAACAAGCCCTTCATGCTTTGCGACCCCGTAACCGTCCGGAAAGGACATGTCGGTTATTTCAACTGTGATCGCATCGTTTTTATTTAATAGACTATGTTCAGCAAGTTTATTCATTTTTGGGGTTATTGAATTCTCAATTATCAATTCTAAATTCTCAATCGGTTCCAATCGGGAATGATACCGAAAAGGTGGTTCCTCCGGATGCTTTGCAGTCATCGGGAGATTTGCAATGACTGCACAGGGAAATGTTTCCCGGACATATATCCTGATCAGAAGGCAGATAAGTGCACCGCTTACTTTTGCAGGAAACATCAAAACCGAAGCGCCGTCCGTTGATTTTCATCCTCAGCAGTTCAAGCCCTTTGCCGCCGGCGCCAAAATCATAAGGTTTTTTGGAGCTGTACGATTCAGTTTCCTCTGTATGAAAGAGACCGTCGAATATATACTGCTGGTTTTCTTCAGTAATGCCGATACCGTAATCTGTAATATGAAGCCATATTTTGTCTTCTTTCTGTTCCATCGTAATTTCAATGAGTCCATCATCAGGGGTATTTTCGATGGCGTTCTTTACAAGACCTTCAATGATGTCCCTTAAAATAACCGGGTCCATGGAAATGAAGAGGAAATTTTCTCCGTCAATCTGAAAACGGATATTCCTGCGGGCAAAGAGGTGTTTCATCTTTTCGAGGACAGACTGAATAAAGGGAGACAGGTCGATGGATTGAAAATTATGTGTGCTGCCGGAAAGATGGTGGCTTGTCCAGTCTTTGAGCGCTTTCCAGTGAGAACGGATGTCGGACGGTATTTCGGATAAAACCTCCATGTGCTGCCAGAGGCGATCAATATCATCGAGAATAACAAGCGCCTCAAGTTCCTGGGATACATTGAATATTTCATCGGTTTCCTGCGAGATATTAAAAAGGCGCTCCAGATTCCGTTCAAGAGGTTCAATGAGCCCCTGAAAATTTGTTATAAGCGACATGGTTTCAAGCTTGCGTCTCAGGATACGGATGTTTCCCTGAATGACTGCAAGCGGTGTTTTCAGTTCATGCGAGATATGGTTAACGGCCTTTGTTTTTGCCCTGTTGAGGTTTTCAAGTTCTTTGTGAGATTTGATAAGGGCATTATGGGCTTCTATACGTCCGGTAATATCTTCAAAGGATATAATAAGTTCACCTGTGCTGAGCATGACAGGAATGAAATTGATTGTCTTCACTGTATTGTCCTTGCAGGTTGTATCGAAAGTCCTCGGCATTTTTTCGCCTGGTTTTGTGTTTTCAACGTCGTCTATCCAGTCAAGAATAGCCTTTTTTCGATAATGTGTGTCCGGATAAGCCTTTTTGAACCACATTTTTCCTGTGGGTATGTCTTCCAGCGTATAGCCGAAGATTTCAATAAATTTCGGGTTGATGTATGTGAAGCATCCTTCCTTATCGATCATGGCTATACCGAAAGGGGCATTATCAGACAGGGTTTGAAACCTGTTTCTTTCATTTCTGATAGCATCCTCAGCCTGCTTCCTTTCGGTGATGTCTCTCATGTAAATAAGATAAACAGGTTCTCCGCGGAAGGTAGTGCTTGTGGCTGAAACCTCGATATAAATGGTTTTTTTGTTCTTGGTAATACCCTTGAATTCATATCTCGAAGGAACGGGTTTGCCTTTCTGCCTTCTCATATTGATATCGGTTACCATTTCAAAATCATCAGGATGAACTACCATTGTAACAGGTTTACCGATTATCTCTTCAGGTCTTTCATATCCAAACATCTCAACGAATCTTCTATTTACATACTGGTTGATGTTTCCATGTATAATGGCAACACCGTCGTTGGAATGTTCAATGGCAGTCCTGTAACGTTCCTCGCTCTCCTTGAGAGACTGCTCGGCCATCTTCCGCTGGGTAATGTCCTGCATGGTACCTTCATAAAAAAGGACTTTCCCGTTTTTATCCTTTACGACCTTCACATTTATTGAAATCCATTGCAGCGTTCTGTCCTTGCGGTACATCTGAACTTCGAAATTCTGGGCTGCGCCGTATTCTTGGAGGAGTCTGATAAGGTCTGCACGTCTTTCCGGATTTACATAGAGTTGGTAAGCCATGTCATCTACTGAATTGATGAGGTCTTCAGGGGAATCAAAGCCATGAATGATGGCAAGGGAGGGGTTGGCGCTGATAAATCGCCCGTCAGGGCTTGTCTGAAATATACCTTCTGTGGCATTCTCATATATATAGCGGTACTTTTCTTCGGCTTGACGGAGGGCGGTTTCAGCCTCCTTAAGTTCTGCCTCCGAGTGTTTAAAATCAACAACGCACTGATGAAGTTTTGATAATTCGCTTATAAGCTCTTCTCTTGTCAGATTCTCATAGTTCACAATAAGATTCCTCTGCGTGGTTCTGGTTATCATTATAGAATATTTTCAGGCTTTGGAAAGAGTAATTTTATAGTAATTGATTAATTTATCGTAATCGATGTTTTTTTGTGACAATCGTTGATAGGAACTATGATAACCCTTTAAAAATAGCGGGAAGTATTATAATATAGGCCTAAAAATAATTAACGCACCTGACCA
>CAYMTB010000300.1:3337-3945 GCA_964393225.1 uncultured Syntrophorhabdaceae bacterium | reverse complement strand
CCTTGCAAAAAAACTGGATTACTCCATGTTCCCTAATTGAACCCGAGTTCAGGATATAATGGACATTCTAGATAAAAAGAAAGTAACTGTTCAGGAAGTTGATATTTCGGCCTAACTGAAAGATTAAAAAAAACTCCCTTGTTCATACCAGCAATCATAGACGCGCTGTTTCACAAAGACATGAATCACAAAAGTAATCAGCTGAACAGTATATCATAACTCATGGCAGATCGGGCAGAGCAATATTTCAATGAAGGTTTAAATTTTGCCAAACACGGTCGATATTCAGAAGCGGTCGCTGCGTATGACAAGGCGCTTGCCGTAGCACCAAATAACCCAACTAACTTCGCGACGTGGGGATTACGCGGAGCCGCGCTAGATGATCTCGGACGACATTCAGAAGCGGTTGCCTCGTATGACAGAGCGATTGCTATCAAACCTGATCTCGCAGTCGTATGGATCTGGCGCGGAAACGCACTTGCCGGACTCAAAAGTTATTCAGAAGCGGTTGCCTCTTATAACAAAGCAATTGCCATCGAACCAAATAACGCGATTGCATGGAGCAACCGCGGAGCCGCGCTAGATGAACTCGGACGGTATGCAGAAGC
>CAYMTB010000300.1:0-3237 GCA_964393225.1 uncultured Syntrophorhabdaceae bacterium | reverse complement strand
CCTTACCTCTTGTGATAAGGCGCTTGCCATCGAACCAAATGACAGCAATGCGTGGGGCAACCGCGGATTTGCACTAATTGCTCTCGGACGGTATGCAGAAGCCCTTACCTCTTGTGATAAGGCGCTTGCCATCGAACCAAATGACAGCAATGCGTGGAGCACCCGCGGTGTCGCGCTAGATGAACTCGGACGACATACAGAAGCCCTTGCCTCTTGTGACAAGGCAATTGCCATCAACCCGGATTTCTCCATGGCGTGGTACAACCGCGGAGCCGCGCTATATGATCTTGGACGATATACTGAAGCCCTTGCCTCTTGTGACAAGGCAATTACCATCGAACCAAATGACGCTATTGCATGGGTTAACCGCGGATTTGCACTAATTGCTCTTGAACGATATGCAGAAGCCCTTGCCTCTTGTGACAAGGCAATTGCCATAAAACCAAATGTCAGCAATGCGTGGGTTAACCGTGGAATCGCGCTAAATAATCTTGGACGGCATGCAGAAGCCCTTGCCTCTTGTGATAAGGCGCTTTCAATAAACCCCAATAACACAAAAGCACAAAAAACTCAAGAGATAATACTTCAACAAAAAAAAACTCTGCTTCACAATCAAGTTTTGACAAACTCGGAAAAATTGGTGAGGTAGACCCCAAACCTGAACCGGATGTTGTAAAAAATCCCTTCGTTCCTTGGGAGAAAGGTTATACAATTCAAAACCGCTACGAAATCATCGATATCAAAAAGGGTGGTATGGGCATTGTCTACATAGCCCATGATCATAAATGGGATCAAATTATTGCAATCAAGACATTTCAGGACAAATATCTCTGGGATGACGACGTCATCCACCGATTTATGGCCGAAGCAGAAACCTGGATAGAACTTGAAAGACATACAAACATTGTTTTTGCAACTTTTGTTGAGAGAATCGAGGGGAAACCTCTTCTGCTTTTAGAATACATTGACAGCGGAAATCTGGAACAGTTCATTGGAAAGCTCACGATTGAGGAATCTCTGGACTTTGCAATTCAGTTCTGTACTGGTATGGAATATGCCAATCAAAAGTTAGGAGTTATCCACAGAGACATAAAACCCGGAAATGTGATGGTACAAAAAGATCCGAGATTCAGGTCTGGATATGCATTTAAAATAACTGATTTTGGACTGGTAAAAGTATTAGGCGATAAATTTCAGGATGAGTTTGTTGAAATTTCAACAGGTGTGGGGACCCTGCCCTTCATGCCCCCGGAACAATTTCCGGTACGGATTCAGGAGAAATTTTCTTTTAAGGGAGAGGTGACAACGAAATCTGATATTTACTCCTTTGGAGTGACGCTCTATTTACTTTTGACAGGGAAACTGCCTTTTGATAATATGCGTGAGATCTTCACAAAATATCCTGAACGTCCAAAGTATTTGAACCAGAAGATACCGGAACGTCTGGATATATTGATCATCAAATGCCTAAATAAGAATCCAGATAAAAGATACACAGATTTTACTGAATTGAAAGAAAAATTGGTAGAAATATTCATTGATCTTACCGGGGAATGTTATGCAATATTTGGAAAAAAAGAGCCATTAGCTGAAGAAGATTGGAACAACAAAGGAAATGCCCTTGACGCTCTCGGAAAATTTCAGGATGCAATAAAATGCTATGATAAATCTCTCAAGATAAACCCCAGATATGATCTGGCGTGGGGCAACAAAGGAAATGCCCTTAAACATCTTGGAAAACCTCAGGAAGCAATTGAATGCTTTGATAAGGCACTCGAGATAAACCCTAGATTTGCTGAGATGTGGAGCAACAAAGGAAATGCCCTATCTGAACTTGGAAAACATCAGGAAGCAATTGAATGCTTTGATAAGGCGCTCGAGATAAACCCTAAATTTGCTGAGGGGTGGAGCAACAAAGGACTTGCCCTATCTGAACTTGGAAAACATCAGGAAGCAATTGAATGCTTGGATAAAACGCTTGAGATAATCCCTAGATCGGTTGAAGCGTGGATTAATAAAGGACTTGCCCTTGCTGAACTTGGAAAACCTCAGGAAGCAATTGAATGCTGGGATAAAGCACTCGAAATAAATCCAAGAGATGATTATGCATGGAACAATAAAGGAGTATCCCTTAAAAAACTTGGAAATTATCATGAAGCAATTGAATGCTGGGATAAAGCTCTCAAGATAAACCCAAGATTTGCTGAGGTGTGGGGCAGCAAAGGACTTGCCTTAGCCGAACTTGGAAACTATCATGAAGCAATTGAATGTTGGGATCAAGCACTCGAGATAAACCCAAAATTTGCTGAGGTTTGGAGCAACAGAGGACTTGCACTTGAAAATCTTGGAAAACTTCCGGAAGCAATAAAGTGCTATGATAAATCTCTCGAGATAAACCCAAGATTTGAGATGGCGTGGTACAACAAAGGAGTTGCCCTTAAAAAACTTGGAGAACTTCCGGAAGCAATAAAATGCTATGATAAGGTACTTGAGATAAATCCAAGAAATGAGCGCTCATGGTACTTTAAAGGAGTTGCCCTTAAAGAACTTGGAAAACATCAGGACGCAATTGAATGTTTTGAGAGGTTTATAGAATTTGCCCCCACACAAGATGCTTCACAGGTTGAAAAAGCAAAGCAGTTTATCAACCAGTTGAGAGGATAATGCAGAATAACCTAATCAGAAAGTAACTGTTTAGGAGTTGGATTGTGCGGCTTAACCTTAACAAAAACTCCCTTGCTCATAACAATAATCAAAGCGAAACGTTAACACACTGGCATGAATCACAAAAGTAATTTGCTGAACAGTATATCTTAATTCATGGCAGGTCAAGCAAAGCAATATTACGATGAGGGAGATAATTTTGCCAATCAGGGTCGATATTCAGAAGCCGTTGCCTCTTATGACAAGGCAATTGCCATAGAACCAAACTATTTCCCGGCATGGACGTTCCGTGGATTAGCTTTATATAATCTCGGTCGATATTTAGAAGCCCTTGCTTCTTATGATAAGTCGATAGCCATCAGACCATTTGCAGGCACGTGGGATCTCCGCGCAGACCCGCTAATTGCTCTCGGACGGCATGCAGAGGCCATAGATTCTTTTGACAGATCGCTTGCAATTGAACCAAATAACGCCACTGCGTGGGACAACCGCGGAACCGCGCTAATTGCTCTCGGACGGTATGCAGAGGCCGTTGCCTCGTATGACAAGGCAATTGCCATTAACCCCAATATC
>CAYMTB010000299.1:0-3970 GCA_964393225.1 uncultured Syntrophorhabdaceae bacterium | reverse complement strand
AGTCATCCTTTTTTTCACAAGTATCACATTCCTGATCCTTTTTGTGCGGGAACAGCACGAAACAAAAAGACTTTTAGCTAAGGTGCTGGAAAAACAGGAAAAGATTTATGCCGAAGCCCCTCAGCTGCCTGAAAAGCCGAAGCAGGAAGAGGCGGCGCCCAAGCCGGAACTGAAAATTGAACCAAAACCTGAGCCTAAGCCTGAACCTAAGCCTACCGTAATTCCAGACAAGCCTCAGCCCCAGGTTGATGCAAAGGCCAAAATACCGCCACCTCCGGCTGCACCCCCGGTTCAGTTTGATTCCAACACAATCCCCTCCCCCATGGTTTTTGCTGCGGCAAATGAATATGTTCTTCTCTGCGAAAAGGACACGAAAAACCTCTATCTTTTCCGTTTTGTGAATAATGCCTTCACCCTTGTAAAAAGTTATTCATGTCTCACAGGCGCAAATCACAGAGACAAACAGAAACCGGGTGACGAGGCAACACCTGAGGGTGTTTTTTTCTTTCTGAGGTTTGTTCCAGGCAAGAGTCTGCCCAAACAATACGGGTTTGGCGCTTTTGTCATGAACTACCCCAATTTCCTGGCACGAAAAGAAGGCAGGCAGGGGAACGGCATCTGGCTTCACGGGCATGACCCTGAAAAAAATATCGGAAAAGATATAGCTAACACAAAAGGATGTATAGTTGTTGACAACAAAGACCTGGAAGAAATCTCAAAACTTATCAAGCCGAGAGGAACCCCCATAATCGTTGTAAGCAAAATAAAGATATCAGACAAAATAAACCAGGATATGTTATCGAAGGAAATAAGCACTTTCCTCAGTTCCTGGAAACAGTCATGGGAAAGTTTAAACACAAAGAAATTTCTGAACCTTTACTCGCACGACTTTACAAGCGGCGAAGGGATGAGTTTCGCTGCCTTTAAACAACAAAAAGAGCGGGTTAACAGATACAAAAAATTCATCAAGATCTCTATTGAAGAGCCCGCAGTTTTCATACCCCCGGAATACGGCGGAAAAGTTGCCGTTGTGCGTTTCCACCAAAAGTACAATTCCGATAATTTTAAGACTGAAAGCTCAAAGATATTTTATCTGAAAAAAGAACAGCAAAAATGGCAGATTATCGGCGAATCGATGTTTTAATGAAACGCTTTCAAAACTCAAAAAAGACCTTAACCCTATCTTGCACCTTATTGGCAGGGCTTTTCCTTCTGTCTGTTTTTACTTCTACAGCATCATCAGCAGCAACATCTGAGCAGTCAAAGAAGATACAAAAATTCTTCAGTGGAACGAATCAGGAAGTAACGGTATATACTATTCACGGGGAAAATTCCGGCCCTACGCTTCTCATTTTCGCGGGCATACATGGAGATGAGAGGGCATGCCCGATAGTTGCAGCAAAGTATTCACATATCAAATTAAAAAAGGGGACCCTCATCATCGTTCCCCGTTTAAATACAATAGCCAACCAGAAGAAGAAGCGGTATGGTCCCGGAGGAGACATGAATCGCCTTTTCGATCAACCGGAAAACAGCAAGAATCCCGATATGAAAGTGGTAAATATGGCAAGGGAGTTGATCAAAAAGGCTGATTACGTTGTAAATGTACACCAGGGAGATGGATTTTACTCACCCACATGGGTCGATAGCAGAAGAAACCCCTCGAGATGGGGGCAATCTAATGTGATCGATGCACCGAACTTCGATCTGCCTAACGGAGAAAAGCTTGAGCTTGAAAAATTTGCAGAAAGGGTAGCACAGAAAACAAATGTAAAAATAAAGGATGCAAAATTTCATTTTCAGGTTAACAATACCAATACCGGAAGCGAAAACACGATCCATAAAGAACAAAGAAAATCACTCACCTACTATGCAATAACAAAAGCGCACAAAGTTGCCATTGCCCTGGAAGCTACTAAGAACTGCACCCCTGCTCAAGCCACAAGTTTTTTAATGACAGCCATCAACGCAGTTATTGAAGAAACCGGAATTATCGCAGATAAACTTCCTTCAGAAAACCAGCCCCCTCCCGGTAAAAAACACAGGAAGTCATAACCGGGACGTAGTTAAACCCAGATATGCCATTGTAAGAGGTGTCGGGGTAAAGGATTTCAGATGATTGGAAGGTTAGATGTTTGGATGTTTAGCTAACCCTCTAAACTTCTAACCTTCTAAACATCCTGCACTTAAGAGCGTGTTTGCGAGGGATGGCACGACACCGATACGCATCTTAATAGAAAATCCGGGTTAAACGTACCACATTTCCATCTCAAATGTTTCCGAAGGTACCGTAATCATGAGGTACCCCCTTACGGGAATACGGTCAACAATCATTTCTTTCGTTTTCAATGAAATCCAAACCCCTATTTTATCCCCTGCTTTAACCCCAAGGGATTCAAAACGGGTTGCTACTTCCAGAACCTCTGAAAATACCACCTCTACCGGAAAGGCGCTTTTAACAATGTTCCCTTTCACACTGTAAGTTGCAACAAAAGTCTGTTTCACATTCAACCCTGTCTCAACGGTCAGCCCTACCTCAAAAGACAGATCCTCGGCATCCCGGATAAACGATCTGTCAATATCGACCCTTAAAAAGAGAGAGAGTTCATTAAAACCATAATATAATCCTTTAATGAGCAGCGCAGAATCATGCATGGCCACCCCGTGCCCCTTCCCTTCAATGAGACCCGAACCTATCCATTCAAAATAATTTGTCACATTACCATCTATTTCAGGCTGAAGAAAATTAGCCGGCTCCCGCACAGGCCTTACTTCCCTGTCTTCAAGGATAACCGGTATATTGAGCCTTTCAGGCGGTTCTTTTCCAAGAAATCTGTACACATTGGAAAGGTTCTCACGAAAAAGAAAATCAAATATCTCATCGTTTTCAGATGCATGCTCGTCCCCATACCACCAGTTCCAGTCACTTCCCTCTGCAACATATACAGACTCCCAAGCATCGCGATTGCTTTTGCCCGGGTCTGCCTCTTCCAGAAAATCCCTTGTTTCGGTTAGCAGAGACCAGCTTGTGTTATCCTCTGCGTGGCCGATCCAGATAGAAAAATTGTTACTGATCCAGGAGCCAGCAAAGCAATGATGAAAACTGCCCGTATCCTTTGCATCTTCAAGATATTCAGAAACGGTGGGGCATACAATGACCTCTTCACGGAGCAGCCCTTCATATAGGTACTGAAAAAAATCCCTGCCGTCATTTCTGTAGCTTTCCCAGGCATTCTCGCCATCCATGACAATTGTTATGAGGGGCTTCTGAATCCTGCCTGCAACAGATTTTCCGATGCTCTTTACCCGGTTAATGAGATCCATGGCAGCATCTTTAGGGTCAGATTTTGAATAGTGGAAGGAGATCAGATCCGAGAGAGTCTTGTCCCTGAAAACAACATGTATCCGCCTGTCGTCTCTCTCATATACGTAAGGTTTATAAAGAACCTCGGGGTTCAGGAGAAAACCGTTACCATCTTTCCTGCACTCAAGGTTTAAGCTTCTGAAAAGAATCTCCTCGTCAGTAGCGAGCCACTCAACACCGTGTTCCATATATAATGCAAGTGCATCGTCGCTCACAGAGCCTTCAGGCGGCCACATCCCCCTTGAATTGAACTGAAATACCCTGTAAAAAAGGTCTTTAGCCTTTTTAAGCTGGACAGATGCGT
Source organism: uncultured Syntrophorhabdaceae bacterium (assembly GCA_964393225.1). Lineage (GTDB taxonomy): Bacteria > Desulfobacterota > Syntrophorhabdia > Syntrophorhabdales > Syntrophorhabdaceae > MWEV01. Next base: position 302 of record CAYMTB010000299.1, on the reverse strand, counting down.
CTTCGGGTCTACTGAATATCTTCTCGGGAAGCTGAACATCCGGCATGGCCTCCCTTGCCACCCGGTTGTCGATAAGTAAAGGCATTATAGGGTGGTAAAACGGAGAGGTGGACAGTTCAATAGCGCCGTCCATTGCGAGTTCTTTATAGAGCGGAATAATGCCCTTTAAAATGCCTTTTTGCACATCTGCAACAAGCTTCTTGTCTTCTTCGCTGAAGCCCCTCCCTTTCATCTTCAGATATTTCAGGCTTTCATACATCTCATAGAATAGAGGATCTATCCAGGAAAGGAAAAACAATACC
>CAYMTB010000298.1:0-4032 GCA_964393225.1 uncultured Syntrophorhabdaceae bacterium | reverse complement strand
CCTCGCTGTCTACCCGGATATTTCCACCCATGAGTTCCACCAGTCTTCTTGAAATCGGCAGGCCGAGTCCTGTGCCGCCGTATTTTCTTGTGGTCGAAGTGTCTGCCTGGGTAAATTTATCAAAGATTACATCCAGTTTTTCTTTTGGTATTCCTATACCGGTATCGCGGATGGAGAACTGTAAAATAACATCATCTTTAGTTTTGAGTTTTGAGTTGTCCCTCCGCTGTCGGGATTGAACCGTATGAGTTTTGAGTTGAAAGTCAACGACGGGGGTTTCCTTCGCCCCTTCTCCTTGACCCCTTGACCCCTCGACCCCTTCTTCTTCCCGGTCCTCAGCCCCTTGACCCCTGCTTTCTTCCGACTCCTGGCTTACCGTGAGAACTACCTCACCTTTTTTAGTAAATTTGATTGCGTTGCCAATAAGATTTACAAGGATCTGCCTGAGACGGGCTGGGTCGCCCACGAGAAAGGCTGGTATCTCGGGCATAATGCGGCAGATAAGTTCGATTCCTTTTGTGTGTGCACGGAAAGCCATAACATCACACATTTTTTCAATTAAATCAAAGACGTTGAACTCTACCATTTCAAGTTCGACATGACCTGACTCGATTTTTGAGAGGTCGAGGATATCGTTTATGAGATTCAGAAGATTCTCACCGGCAGATTTAAAAACCTGGACGAATTTTAGTTGCTCTGATGTAAGGGGGGTATCAAGGAGCAAATCTGACATTCCGATAATTGCGTTCATGGGAGTCCGTATTTCGTGACTCATACTTGCAAGAAAATCGCTTTTTGCAATACTTGCTGCCTCTGCTGCTTCCTTTGCCTTTTGTAAAACACTTTCAGTTTTTTTGCGCTCTGTGATATCCCTCAGGATGCCTGTAAATAGTTTTTTCTCACCGAGATTAACTTCACTTATAGAGAGTTCTAATGGAAAGGTGGAACCATCTTTTCTCTTCCCCGCAACTTCACGCCCTATCCCGATGATATTGCGTGTTCCTGTTTTGAGATAGTTTTCGATGAACTGGTCGTGCTGGCTGCAATACGGTTCTGGCATGAGAATATTTATGTTTTTTCCGATCACTTCCTCAGCCTTGAAACCAAAAAAATGTTCCGAAGCAGGATTAAAGGTTTCGATTATCTTATCTTCATTTATAGTGATTATACCTTCTACGGTATTATTGAGTATTGTACTTATTTTTGCCTCTCTTTCTTTGATTGCAAACAGGCTTGTCCGCAGAGTTTCTTCCCTCTCGGAGAGCCTTTTGAGCATGTTGTTGAATGAGACTGATAGGGCGCCAATTTCTCCGCCGGCTTCTACTTTTACGTATTTTGCTGTCCCTTCAGCTTTGCCGATCTCTTCTGCCTGCAGGGTAAGCTCAGAAAGAGGGGCGAGGAACTTTCTCATTACTACCATGACAATAAGGATGGATAGCGCAATACACAAAGCGGTGTAACCGACCATGTACCACCTGCTTTTATAAATGGGGCTGAATGCCTCTCTGATGGGATAATTTGCCGCCAGAATCCAGTTTGTTGTGTAAAGCCGCTTGAATGATGCAATGACATGTACACCCCTCGAAGTAACTGTTTCCCCTGTCCCTTCAAAACCATCAATCGCCGCATCGAAGAGCTTATTTGCCCCTTGCGGAACATCATTTTTCAATATTCTGTTTTTATCAGGGTGAACAATCATTGTTCTATCGGTGTTGTAAAGATAGAGATAGCCGGTTTTTCCGATCTTTACATGTGCGAGCTCTCCCAGCATGTTTTTGCTTGTAAGCGATACACTCCCGCCGAGAACGGCAACTATTTCCCCTTTTTTATTAAAAACAGGTGCAGTGAACATTACTGCAGGGTCATAAGGCGGTTTTGAAGATTTATATGGCTTTGAAATATAGGGTTTTTTAGTTTTCATAGTGTATTGAAAGTGCTCGCGGGATGACAAATCTTTTCCGTATCTTTCCTGATTAAAAGGGTATTCAGCGATAACCCTCCCTGTTTTTGAGAAGAGGATAATAGAATTATCAAAAAATGTTTGAAGAAAGAACTGGTTTTCAAAGATCTTTTCCACCTTTTTCTGCGTGTCCAGGTAGTTTTCCATGCCTTCAGTGGGCATGATACGGGATGTGCTTATTAAAACCTTGTGCGCTTCAAGCAGTTTAGAATCAATATTCTGTGCGATATCCGTAACAATTTCGAATTGCTGATCTTCAAGGATTTTTTTAAAATGGTTTTCAAACTCTTTTTCGAAAAAAAAAGCACCCGATAAAAAAATAAGCAAAAACAGTATTGAAACTGTGGTTGCTGTTTTTGTTTTTAAGCTGAGCTTTTTCATATTCTAATGTTATCGTACATTATAACAGTATATTTTATGCTGTCAAACGGTTTCAGGTTCTATTAGAGGGACACCCGCAAGCGGGTACCCGGTCGCCCCCTCCACGGGCACAAGCCCGCGGAGCCCCCCCCTTTTTTTTCTATTGTACAAGATGTTTTTTTGACATAAAATCAAAAACAGCGTAGAGCGTAGAGCGTATAGCGTAGAGAATTTAAAACTAAACGCTCTATGCTATACGCTCTACGCTCGATTAGGGAGGTTGTTATGTCTGAAGTGCGCTATAATGCCATTACCGGTGATTGGGTAGTCATTGCAACTGAAAGGGCAAAACGCCCCGAGGATTTTACCCATGTGAAAGAAAAAAAAGAATTACCTGCCTTTAATCCGACATGTCCTTTTTGCCCAGGCAGTGAAGATAAAACGCCATCGGAAACGTTTCGATTATCTGATGTTGAAGGAAGATGGACTGTCAGGTCTGTTCCCAATAAATTTTCTGCATTTTCCCCTGAGGGGGACGTAGTAAAACACAAAATTGATTCGAGGCAATTCATCTCAGGAGTTGGTCTCCATGAGGTTATTATTGAGACTCCCGAACATAATATGACTACCGCCTTGCTTCCCCTTTCCCACATTGAGCAGATTTTAGAGATGTATAAAAATCGTTTAGTTGCCTTTTATGAAGACCCGAGAATAGAGCATGTTATTATTTTTAAGAATCACGGGGAAGGGGCGGGGACCTCCCTGGAGCACCCTCATTCACAAATCGTCGGCACGCCGGTATTCCCCGGGCAGGTCATGAGCCGTCTTGAAGAGGCGATCCGGAACTATTATTATGTGAATTTTGGTGAATGTGTTTATTGCGTTTGTCTTTCGAATGAGCTGAGCGATAAGGTGAGGATAGTGGGGGAAAATAAGTCTTTTGTGGCGTTTATACCATACGCAGCGCTCTCGCCATTCCATTTGTGGATTTTTCCACGGAGGCATGTATCGTGTTTCGGCAGTATAACCGACGAAGAGATTTCCGATCTTGCTTCCATGCTTAAAGAGATGCTGTTACGGTTATATATAGGGCTGGACAATCCCGATTTCAATTATATGGTAAGGTCGCTTTCACCGAAAGAAACAAATTCGAAATTCTTTCATTGGTATATTGCGATTGTTCCGAGGGTATCCCAGGCGGCTGGTTTTGAGCTTGGTACAGGCATGTTTATTAATACTGCATTACCTGAGGCAAGTGCGCAATTTTTGAGAGATATAAAAATTTAACCGTTCCATAAGGTTTTACCTGTTTACATTATGAAAAACATAGGTCATAAAAGAAATATAGACTTATTGATTTTTCGCAGGAGGACCTATGGCTCAGTTGTATAAGAATGTGAGGAAGAGAATAGAAGTCGGAGACCCCGTAAAGGTTGAAAAAGAGGGGTGGAAGGGTAAGATATTGAGGGTTTTTGATACGGGCAACCCTGAGTGGATTTATTATATCGTAGATTTCGGACCGATAAAGGCAATGTACAGAAGCAGCGACTTTACCTATGCAGGGAAAAAATAATTATGAACCTACAATTAAACCAAATCTGCCATTGGGAAGGTATCGGGAATCCGTTGTGAGGCGAGGAGGCTCGGGATTAAGGATTAAAGGAGTGGATGGCTGGAAGGTTGGATGATTAGCTAACCCTCTAAACTTCTAA
>CAYMTB010000297.1:0-4035 GCA_964393225.1 uncultured Syntrophorhabdaceae bacterium | reverse complement strand
AAATATAGTTTAAGGATTAAAATGCACGCTAATCCGTCTCTGCTGATCCATAATACCCAATCCTTACTCCTCTATTACTTATGAACCACGAACCAATTTTTTTACCGCATATCTGCCGGCTGCCCGGTTGCGGCCCGGACACTGCTCCAGACCCGCCCATCCGGGTCTATTTTTTTGCGCCGGGACACTGCAAGCGGAATGGGAATATGGGCAAACTCGTTCTGCCAGTTGCCCAAAACCATATTGGTGCGCCCGGTCATACCGGCATGTACTGCATTATGCCCGAGGAGAAGACAGAATGCCGCATCATTCGCATCAGCAGGGACACTCCTGATAATATAGCTTGGATCAATGTACTTTAAGTTCATTTCCATGCCTATCCTGTGGAAATGCTCCTTAATCTTTTCCCTCAGAAATATGCCGATATCGTTAAAACGTATGTTGCCCGACGCATCGCGTTCCAGCGTTGTCTCAAGAAGGTCCTGACCCGCGCCTTCAGCAACAACCACAACGGCATGGCCTCTCCTCACAAGACGCTTCTCGAGGACATCGAGAAAAACCTCAAGAGAAAAAGGAACCTCCGGGATAAGGCAGAAGTTCACTTCGTTATCTGCAAGGACGGCATATGCAGCAATAAAGCCGGAGTCGCGACCCATGAGCTTCACGAGCCCCACACCGTTACGGGCCCCATATGCCTCGCTATGAGCGGAGGCGATCACTTTCCGTGCTTCAGAACCGGCAGTCAAAAATCCGAAAGACCTGTCAATGAAGGAAACATCGTTATCTATGGTTTTTGGAATACCTATTACGGCGATCCTGAGCCCCCGGCGTTTAACCTCCTCGTTGATGGCCTGTGCCCCCCGCAATGTACCGTCTCCCCCGATGGTAAATAGAATCCCGATGTTCATACGTTCCAGGGTATCTACCATCTCTGATATATCCTGAGGTCCACGGGAAGATCCGAGAAACGTTCCTCCTAATTTATTTATGCCGTCAACTAATTGTGGGGTCAGTTCGAGAGGTTTATGTCCATAGCTGGGAATAAGCCCTTCAAAGCCATAAAGAAAACCATATATTCTATTAACACCATAATGGTGAAAAAGGCTCATAACGATGGCACGGATCACATCATTCAGTCCGGGGCAAAGCCCGCCGCAGGTTACAATGCCACATCGTAATTCAGCAGGGTCAAAAAATATCTTTCCCCTCGGACCTGCAACCTCCATGGCCGGCGGCTCTTTGCCGGCATCAAAAAACTTTCTGATCTCTGCAGGATCACTATGATATATGACATGCTGATCGTCGCCAACGAAACGCATACCGGCAAGGGGTGATGTTATCCGGCACTCGCCCAGTTTCTCAATTTCGAAATCCAATGTGTTGTTTTCCATCAGGACACTCCTTATGCTTTGAAAAAGGTCGTTCCAACGCCGCGGAGGTCGCTCACAGCCTGTTTTACCCTCTCTGCCATTGCTGTTTCTGCCAGCGCCATGTAAGAACGCGGGTCGTATACCTTTTTGTTTCCTACTTCGCCATCCACTTTCAAAACCCCATCGTAGTTTTTCAGCATATGGTCGGCAATGGCACGGGTAAAGGCATACTGCGTGTCAGTATCGATATTCATCTTTACCACACCGTAGTCGATGGCCTCCCGTATCTCCTCGAGTCTGGAGCCTGACCCCCCGTGAAACACGAGATTAAAGCGGGCATCCTTTCCGTAAGTTTTTTCAACGGCATCCTGGCAATCTTTCAGGATCGATGGCTTAAGCTTCACGCTGCCGGGTTTGTATACACCATGAACGTTTCCGAATGTTGCCGCAAGCAGGTAGCGTGCGTCTTTGACAGCGTTCAACCGGCGGGCTACTTCAAGCGTGTCTTCCGGGGTAGTGTAAAGCCGTGCAGCACCGCTGGCCTTGATTCCATCTTCTTCCCCACCGACTGCGCCCACTTCTATTTCGAGGATCAGTTCGCTTTTGTGGAAGCGTTCCAGTAACGGAAGGGCGATGTCGAGGTTTTCTTTCAAAGGAAGGGCGCTCCCGTCAAACATATGGCCGGTGAAAAGGTTGGGTAATCCCGCAGCCCGGCGCTTTTCAGTCTCCTCAACAAGGGGGATCACATAGCTGTCCAGCACATCGGCCTGACAGTGGTCCGTGTGGAGTGCAACGAAGATTGGGTAGCGTGCAGCAACACGGTGCACATGCTCCGCAATAGAAGCGGCGCCAAGGGGCATGTTCTTCAGGTATGTGCCGGAGGCATGGGCAGCTCCGCCGGTGGATATCTGGATGATGCCGTCGCATTGGCTCTCTGCAAGCCCTTTTAACACTGCGTTGGCAGTCTGAAGTGACGTTACGTTAATGGCGGGGTAGCAGAAATGGAGTTCCCTGGCCCTGTCAATCATGGCACAAAAAGTTGCGTAATCAGCTATTGGCATAAAAACCTCCTTTTAATTCAGTTCGTTTTGTCAAATCCGCACATAAATCTTTTCTGGAACATGGATAAAGACTGATATGGACGGATGCAAGATTACGGAACAGGAATTTTGATACACCGGCAATTCCTGTTCTATGCTCATGCTTCGCATAAAAATAAACACTCTTTATGGTTATCATCCGCATTCATCCGCTGTTATCCCTGTGAAAAGAAGATTTTTTTACGTAAACAGTTGCAATCAATTTTCCAGATAATAGTGTCTGACGGGTTTCAGGCTGTCGTCCAGTTCGTAGACAAGCGGTTTGCCTGTCGGGATTTCGAGCGCAGGTATCTCATCATCGGAAATATTATCGAGGTATTTTACCAGTCCCCGGAGGCTGTTTCCGTGCGCCGCGACAATAACTCGCTTACCTGCCCTGATAGCCGGTTCTATTGCTTCATGCCAGTATGGCAAAACCCTCGCTATAGTATCTTTCAAACTTTCAGTCACCGGGATATCCTGCTGGTTGAGGTCTTTGTATCTCGGGTCGCTGCCCGGCCAGCGCTCATCGGTCTTTTCAAGAGATGGCGGCGGGACATCGTAGCTCCTCCTCCATATGTGTACCTGTTTATCGCCGAATTTTTGTGCCGTCTCTGCCTTGTTGAGTCCCTGCAATGCGCCGTAATGTCTCTCGTTTAATCGCCAGGTTTTATGTTCCGGTATCCACATAAAATCCGTCTCTTCAAGGACAATCCATAAGGTAGCAACAGCCCTCTTTAAAACAGAGGTAAAGGCAACATCAAACACATACCCCTCTTTCTTTAGTATTTCTCCTGCCTGCCGTGCCTCTTCAACGCCCTGCCCCGACAGATCAACATCGGTCCAGCCCGTAAATCTGTTTTCCTTATTCCATTCACTCTGTCCGTGCCGTATAAGAACAAGTTTTGTCATGCTATTCTCCTGAAGGTTTACTTGATGCAATCCATTATAATATGTTCATGTAAAATCGGCAATAAATTTGCGTTATGCCCTTTAAATTTTCATGCTATAATGACGAAAAAGCTGTGAACGGTTTTTTTACGTTTCACGCTTCACGGCCTTTCAAAAAAAAGGGGGAAATAATATGGCGACGAAGAAAACAGTTGTAAATCGAGAGTTTATGTATCTGGCTCTGGAAGACATTATCGTGGAGGAGCAGATTCGCTCAGGGATCGACACGGAAAGCGAGTCCTTCAAAGCCCTTGTAGAGTCCATTAAAGACCGTGGCGTCCTGGAACCTGTCCTTGTAACGCCGAAAGACGGCAAATACCTGCTCCTCTGCGGGGAGAGACGCTTTCTTGCCGTGCTGAAGTCGGGGCTTCCGACTATACCGGCGCGCATTCTTGATGCGATCACCCAGAAGGATGAAATACTTGCCTTCCAACTGACAGAGAACCTCCAGAGAGAAGACTTTAATCCAATGGATCAGGCAAAAGGTATACTCGCATATATACAGGCAAGACACCCTGATAAGGCGTATGATGCAGCCGGCGTGATGACTGAGCTTATAAGTTATGATCGGTCATCCGACTATGCTTCCGAGGAACTCTCCGCAACATTTGCGGAGATTCTTAAAATCTCTGGAA
>CAYMTB010000296.1:0-4134 GCA_964393225.1 uncultured Syntrophorhabdaceae bacterium | reverse complement strand
GGAGTAATACACTAAATGTTTGAAAAAAGTGTCTCATTTTCATTGACATATTCCGCCAAGTCCTCACGACCCATGATTTTGTCAGTCTGGTTTAGAACCTTAATGGACTCCAATCGCCACCCGTTTTCCTCCAAAGGGGGGCGTCCGTGTATCAAACTTAGGTAGGCGGGCTGCAATTCGCCTCGAAGTACCTGCAGTTGGTCAGTATTGAAAGAAGGGAAACATATCAATCTTACTGGTTGACCTTGTAAAGCCACGGAAGCCAACTCGGGAACACTGATCACTTCGAATACGCCAGAGGACAAGAACATGCACCGGTACAAACTATCCTCGCTTTTCTGTCTAAGTGCCACATCAACCTCATCTCTTGTGGGAGGATAGTGCAAGGCTTCTGCATACAAAATGACTGCCCTGCAGAACGAGTGGGGTGAATTCTTCAAGGCCACAATTATCTGAACGATCAAGAACCGAGACATGGCGGACACATCAATAAACAAACAACCAGTGATTTGATCCAATAACGCCGTGAACGCTTCAAAAAATCCGAAAGGATTGGGGCGATCGTACACCAGAGGGACCATTTCTATACCATGAGCTACGCAAATCTGCTCAACTTCCTCGAAGTGGTTTTCCTCAACCGGCGGTAAGTATGAAATTATAACAACCTTAAATCGAGATGCACCGGAGTTGACCAACCTTTTTAGAGTCTCTAAAGCACGATCCTCAAACCCAGCACAGATCACCAGCCAATCCCCGGCCGTTACCGCCAGTGAAGAGATCGCCTGGAGACTGGGCTTGATAATGTTTTGCAACTTGTTATCAATCCTTTCTACGCCACTCATTCCGGCTCCCCTGACTGTTCTTCTTGACCCCATAGAGGAAGGCGAGCCCACTCTATAGATTCCTTTCGCAATCGATGCTGATTTTCAAATTCCTTTGGCTCTAGAAGGAGTTGTTCGATATCATGACCCTCAAGCCCGATAGAATCACGATCGCTAAAGGTCAGGTTGTAATGCGGGAGCAAGGCACGTCTAAGATACAATCGAGGAACGATTTTTCCTCGTCTGCTCTTTCCTCTAGGATCCTCCAAGAATAAGGAGTATCTGAGGAGTTCATCATAAACATGTTGAGCCTCGCTGCTCAAAGCAAGTTCCTCGTAAGGCTCAATCCGGGAGGCAAGGTGTGGCGGGTTGCCCTCCATATTTCTCGAATTCTTGTACCTCAAGTAAGAATATGCCACATTCCCAAATGAGGTCACGACGGCAACGAGATGTTCTCCGTTGGGAATGCCTCTAAGATTGTTCAGGAAACTGCCAGCCTCTTCTCGAATGGCTTGTTTCTGGTTTTCTTTTCTGATTTTTGGGATTAATGAGCCCTTCGAAAGTGTTTCTGCTCCACCGACATTTGAGACCATTCTATGAACAAGGCTCAAAATGTAAAAAATATCTCCGCTGCAAAGTTCACCCAAAACCTCCTTTCCCCACATATCTGGTTTTTCTTTTCTCCTAATCGCGAGAGCTATTTCGGTCTGAGCTGGCATTGGATAGCTTCCGATCAGTTCATCCAAATTAGAAACCGGATAACCCGTAACGGCCTTAAATCTTCTGGCAAAAACGTCTTCAATAAACTGAAGCTTTTCCTTAGACTTTGCTGCATTAAGGTAAATGAGGCCAAGATTCAGAAGTATAAATTCGCGACCTTCCACGTAAGCCTTCCCGTCGATATCCTCTCTTGTGTATGAGACCGGACTCTCGGTAGCTAATTTAAAGAAACAGTTCGCTGTTCGCTGCATAAGAAGGCGGTTTAGGTTTTTCTGGAGTTCCTTTGAAATCTTGGGCGAGGAATAATCGTCAATGAAGAAATAGAATGGTCTATTCTGCAAGAAAGAAAAATTATCTAATAGAACTGCGCATACTTGGGGTAACACCTCGGGACCTATGCAATCGCCAATAGGCCGTTTTGTATCGTGAACAAAACGTTGTTTGTCAGCGGCTCGTTTTCGTTCTCTCTGAAGCCTAAAACGCAAGGCTTTAAAAGTGCTGGAGCCAGGCTCTTCAGGTATCGTAAAACCCATAACTTGCCAGATCTGATCGGAAACGGCTATTTCTTTTGAGGAGAAGTCGTTCCTAAAATGGTTTGACGCCCACATTTCAATAGATGCCAACATTTCTGCCACCAAGGTGACTGTGAGGAAGTGAATCGGCAGATCTAATGCCTCTTCGCGTGATGGCAGGTTGTATCTGGGATAAATTGAGTATAGGTCATCACACCTGTAGTATATAACAATATACGCTACTTTGTCGGGTAGATCGTTGTTAGATAAAGCTCGGTGACGCAAGCTTAGGCTCTTATAAACCGTGCTTTTCCCGCAACCCCTCGGCCCCGTGAGAACCATGTTGTTTCGATCCTCTATTTCTGGTAGTCCCAGAAATGCATCGGAATAGAGGGCTTTCAAGAGGCTGTGAGCGTCTCCTATTTGTTCACAACTAAGGAAATCGAAGGGCGTAGCTAAACTAATCTGATTCGTTTGTTTCTGTTGTTTGTTAAAGTCGGCGTCTATCTCGTGGAGTCGCTCGTAGAGCTTGGAGGGGTTTCTTGCTATATTGTCTCTAGTTAAGTCTTTCTCGATGAGATGTCTGGCAAGAAAGTGGTCATTTATGATATTGAATGCATATCTATCCCGGGCGGCGAGAGATTGATAGTCGATATTTTCTATAATTGTGCGGAGATTAACCGCTACCTGTTCGTAATCGTCCTTGAAAGAAGCATCGCTCGTGGTCGAACCGACTCCAAAATCAGTTACGCGAAAGGCATATTTGGGATCGCCGAGTTGGTCCGAACGATCCTCAACAAGAATGTTCTTGTTATGAAGATCTCCGTGCCTCACGTGATGGTTCTCCATGTCATGAATCAAGGAAAACATGGCTCCTAGAAAGGATTCGCAGAAGGTGATGGAGATCTCTTGTTTGTGCCCCTTCACATATTGCTCAAGATTGGGCCCGCGCACGTATTCTGAGCATAAAACGACACAATCAATGTTTGATAGGTCATCTATCCACTCCCCAACGCTGTAAAACCTCACAACTATAGGCGACCTTAGTATGTTAGCCTTTTCAATCTCGGCGCGCCAATCCGTCCGCAAGTTGTTTCTCGGGATTACCTTACAGGCAAGATCATTAATGGTATCTTCGGATCGTGCTCTAAAGACATGAGCATTGTTCCCTGAACCAATCTTTTCTTCGATCTTGTACCCCTTGTGTCCTGGAACCTCTCTACCTATGAAGTAATCAAAAGCTGGCAAATTTACGCGCATTTCACCTTTTCCTAAAAACTAGAATGTGTTCAGTCTTGGTACCTGTATAATTTCTTCGCGCTCGTCGGATATCGGGAATGTCGTCCCTGATGATCTCCACTAATTTCAGAGATGGAGCCTCTTTGTTGGCGATATCGCAGACATACTCGGAAAGAGAGATTGTTTTTGCACGGTTTATTCGCTCACCGACTACCATGATGCAATATCTTTTTGACTTAAGATGAAGTGCCACGTTCTTGAATGTAGCCGAAACAGCCGAGATAAATCCCGCTTTTTGCTCTTTTGCTGAACTCTCGCTGGGCATTTCGGCTTTGGGATCTATGAACCATAGGCGTAACCGATTATCTCGGCTATAATCTAATGTATTCATGTATGGAGGGCTTGTGATTAAACAATCAAATTTTTCAGGAAATTGTAAATCTTCAACCCTGGACTGTATGAACTCAAAAGAGCAGTTTTTGGGTAATACTATGCTTCGTTTATATGCTCGTTCCACCTTTGCCAGAAAGCGTGGCCTCAGATCTCTGTAAGCATACATATCCGGATACAAAGAGAGAGGAAACTTTGTTTGACGAAGGTAAGGGACCAAATGACTGCTAGGATAAGATAAGAATCCTGGTCTCTGGTGGTGAAGTATCCCAAGCAGGCAAGCCATGAAAAATTCTCGTCCCGGCTGTCTGCACAGGGCAGCGAACGTTGCGACCTCTGACAAGGTTCGGGGATGAAAGAAACACTGTACCCATTTTGGGATATCTTCTATGTTATATGGCCCTCTTGCAAAACTATAATTTAACTTGTTTCCCTCTTGAATGAGAGAGCTT
>CAYMTB010000295.1:0-4136 GCA_964393225.1 uncultured Syntrophorhabdaceae bacterium | reverse complement strand
AAATCAATAGGGTATCATGAGCTTCGGGATATGATCAGTAAAGAAGAAAGGCCGTTTCTTATGCTTTTCGGAACAGGCTGGGGGTTAACGGGCACAACGGTTGAATTATGTGACAAGATGCTTATGCCGGTCAAAGGGAGTGGAGATTATAATCACCTGTCCCTGAGGGTAGCACTTGGAATCATTCTTGATAGAATATTTGGTGAAAGAGGAGGCAAAGATGAACGAGACAATTGATTTACTCGAAAAAGAATACATGAGGCTGGACCTGCCCGAGATAAGTATCGGTGATAACGTGAAGGTATACACAAAAATCTTTGAAGGTGATAAAGAGAGGGTTCAGATCTTCGAAGGCGTTGTGATAAGAAAAAGAGGGGGGAATACAAGGGCAACTTTCACTGTAAGAAAAGTATCGTACAGTGTAGGAATAGAAAAGACCTTTCCCAAACACTCACCTCTCATTGAAAATATTGAGGTAATGAGCAAGAGCAAGATCAGAAGGTCAAAGCTCTTCTATCTGAGAAATCTGAGAGGCAAAGCTGCAAAGCTGAAAGAAAAAAGAGATTAATGCACTGCTGCAATCTTGCAGGACTAATTGGCGGCATTGATGAGGCAGGCAGGGGACCCCTCGCCGGCCCCGTAGTGTCGTCGTGTGTGATCTGGAAAGCATTGCCTGAAAATAAATCAAACATCAATGATTCAAAACAGCTTACCGAAAAGCAAAGGGTTTCGCTATTCCACTGGATAGAGGAACACGCATATAAAGTAGGCATCGGCATTGCTACCCACGAAGAGATTGAGCAGATAAATATCCTTCAGGCAAGCCTCCTTTCCATGGAGAGGGCACTGAAAGACACAGATACCCGGCCGGACCTCCTCCTCATAGACGGCAATTACGGAATTAAAGGCTTTCCCCTGAGCAAACCGGTCGTAAAGGGTGATAAAAAGTGCTTTTTCATCGCATGTGCCTCCATCGTCGCAAAGGTTGTAAGAGATAGTATAATGGAGACATACCACACGCTGTATCCTGATTATAACTTCACAAAAAACAAAGGCTACCCGACAAAAGATCATAAAAATGCTATAAAGGAATATGGTATTTCTCCCATACATCGAAAAACATTCAGAGGGGTAAAGGAATACCTTGTCCAATAAAAGGGAAGAAGGCACAAAAGGTGAGGAAAGGGCAGTAAGCATATTGAAGGCCGAAGGATACAGGATATTGGAAAAAAACCACAGAAACCATTTCGGAGAGATTGACATCATCGCCGAGGAAGACGGCTACCTCGTTTTTGTGGAAGTGAAGAAGAGGAATACGCCTGTTTACGGGACCTCTTTCGAAGCGGTAAACACGACAAAAAAGAGACGCATTATCAGATCCGCCATGTTCTATATGAAGACACATAAGTGTTTTGATAAAAAAGTAAGATTCGATGTAGTGGGGATCGACAGTCAAAGTGTGAAGATTGTGAAACATGCGTTCGTGATGGAATAAAAAGAAATACACGGTTAGAGGTTTTAAACTTATAACATTAAGCATAAACATGATGGACGAAAAACTCATATATCTTTTGAAAAATGTGAAAAATGGCGATATTTCTGTTGAAGAGGCTTATGAGAAGCTGAAAGACCTCCCTTTTGAAGACTTGGGCCACACAAAGCTTGATCACCACAGGCTTGTACGCAAAGGCATGGAAGAGGTGGTATTCGGGCAGGGCAAGACCATCCATCAGATAATAGAGATAGTCACTTCCATGAGACAAAATGATATCAATGTCCTCGTTACAAGGCTTGGCAATAAGGCCGGGAAAACCCTGAAAGAAACATTTCCCGTTGGTACTTATGATGAGGCAGCCCGATGTTTCTACATAAAAGAAGATGAGGTAATTAAGGGGAAAGGCCTTGTCCTAGTGATCTCTGCCGGCACGAGTGATATAAAGATTGCGGAAGAGGCATATATTACATCAGTCTTTTTCGGGAATCAAACAGAAAAGCTCTACGATGTGGGCGTTGCAGGGATACATAGATTATTTCAGAATCTCGAAATATTAAAAAGGGCAAGGGTCATCATAGTGGCAGCCGGTATGGAGGGGGCACTGCCGTCTATTATAGCAGGCATTGTAGGGGTTCCCGTCATTGGCGTTCCTACCAGCATAGGGTACGGGGCAAGTTTTGGCGGCCTGACAGCACTCCTTGCCATGCTCAACTCATGTTCTACCATTTCAGTCTTCAATATAGATAACGGATTCGGTGCAGCCTATTTTGCAACCCTGATTAACAGATTATGAACATTCTTTATATAGACCCTATATTCGGTATAAGCGGCGATATGATGATAAGCGCATTCATCGCTGCAGGGTTGCCCTTTGAAGAGGTTAAGACTCTCCTCGAAAAACTGCCGCTCCCGGTTCCAGTCCTGTCTCCCGAGAAAAAAACACAGGGCATTATTGAAGGCATTCATCTCAATATTGAAGATTCAGATACCCATCTGTCAATAAGACAGATGGAAGAGATAATAAACACCATTGAGATCGACGAAAAGATAAGGGAGGATGCAAGGGGGATGCTCGATATCATCCTTGAAGCAGAATCGAAAGTGCACGGCACCTCGAAGGACCACCTCCATCTCCACGAACTTTCCCATATCGATACACTCATAGACCTTTTATGTGTTGCCAAAGGCATGCACTACTTCAATATTCAAAAGGTTTTCTGCGGACCCGTACCGCACGGAAGGGGGACAATAAAAACCTCGCATGGTATCATACCAAACCCGCCTCCCGTAACACTTGAAATCCTCACCGGACATGCTGTCGTATTCTTAGAAGAACCCCTTGAACTCACAACCCCGACAGGTGCAACTATCGTAAGGTACTATGTAAAGAACAAAGCCATGGCGCCCCCATTCACCATTGAAAAAACAGGGTACGGCATGGGTACTTATAAAACCGCCAAACCAGATGTATTGCGCATCTTTATCGGCAGAACCGAAGAGCCCCTCTACGAAGAAGAAGTCTGGGTAATAGAGTCTGACATTGATGACATGGAAATGGAGTATCTGGGGGCAATATCTGACAAAATACGGGAAGCCGGCGCCCTCGATGTCCTCTATTTTCCGGTTTATATGAAAAAGGGAAGGATCGGGATCAGGCTCTCTGTTACTGCAGCAGCAGAAAAACTCCAGAAGATACTGGATACATTGTTCATGGAGACAACAACATTCGGGATAAGATTAAGAAAAGACCGGAGGGTTACTCTAAAAAGAGAAATGCAGACTATCGAAACCTCTTATGGCCCCTTAAGAATAAAAAACGGTTTTGATGCCGACGGGAATCATATAAAATCCCATATAGAGTTCGAAGATGTAAAAAGGTTGTCCGCTGAAAAAAACATCCCTTTCATAATATTGCTGGATGCACTGAAGAACGAAACATATTCAACAAAAAAATAAAGCGGGCCCGAAGGCCCGCTTCGCTCGATCTATTTCTTTTTAGGTTTTGCTGCTGCCTTTTTTGCTTTAGGTTTTGCCGCCACCTTACCACTTACTGCTGCCTTTAAGGCTGCTCCAGCGCTGAATTTCGGCACTTTTTTTGCTGCGATTTTAATCTCTTTGCCTGTCTGCGGGTTTCTGCCTTTTCTGGCCTTTCTATCTGCAACAGAAAATGTGCCGAATCCGACGAATGTAACCTTTTCACCTTTTTTGAGCGCACCTTCGATACAACCGGTCATTACACCGAAAGCCTTTGCTGCAGCTGCCCTTGAAAGCTTAAGTTCCTCTGCTACCTTTGCTACAATCTCTGCCTTGGTCATTTCAACTACCTCCTTGGATTATGTATAAATATATATGATTATCAGGCACATTACCTCTGCCTGTTGTGTGAACCCCTGTAGGAATAACCATCTATGAGAATTATCAACATAACTCTCAATAATGTCAAGGAATTTTTTACTTTATTGTAAAAAACATTATCTTTTCTATTATAAAGGAAATTGCAGATCTTTTTACGGTAAATTGCTTACCTGATCGGGTCGATGGTTTTGTAGTGAATTAATCCCAAATCTGTCATTGGGAAGGAGTTCGGATGATTGGAAGGTTGGATGTTTGGATGATTAGCTAACCCTCTAAACTTCTAACC
>CAYMTB010000294.1:0-4138 GCA_964393225.1 uncultured Syntrophorhabdaceae bacterium | reverse complement strand
AATAAACATACAGGAGACGAGACATGACTGAAAAAACACTCTTTGAGGCCTTAAAGACATATAATCAGCAACATATTGCAGAACATTATACAAGCCTCCCTGCGGAAAAGCAGAGGCAATTTCTCGAAGGCCTTCAAGGCGTAAATTTAGACCTTGTCTTTAAGATACACGAAAATTTCATGCACAGGAAGACCTCTCCAATACATTTTGGCGATATAAGGCCGGCATCAGTGATTTCAACCCCGAAAACAGACGAAGAAAACGCATGCAGGGAAGATGCAAAACAACTGGGAGAGTCATTGATCCGCAAACATGAAACCGCTGTTTTAATCGTTGCCGGCGGTCAGGGATCAAGGCTCGGTTTTGACGGCCCGAAAGGCACCTTTCCTGTATCACCCGTAAAGGGGAAAACCCTTTTTCAGCTCTTCTGTGAATCTGTCAGGGCAGCATCAATGCGCTACAATACCGAAATTCCCCTCCTCATCATGACAAGTCATGAAAACTACCATGACACTGTCAAGTTTTTCGATAAACATAAGTTTTTCGGGCTGAACAGGGAAAACGTGCATTTCTTCCAGCAGGGAAGGCTGCCGAGCATTACTCCTCAGGGAAAGCTGATCCTGAAGGATGAAACCGGTATTTTCGAAAATCCTGACGGCCATGGCGGATCTCTCAAGGCGCTCCACGATTCCGGTCTTCTTACCCGGTTGATAAATCAGGGGATTACAGAGCTTTTCTACTGCCAGGTGGACAACCCTCTCGCAACAATAATAGACCCGCTATTCCTCGGATATCACAGGATGGAGAATGCGGAAATATCCACAAAGGCTGTAAGGCGTAAAAACATTGATGAAAAAGTCGGCGTATGCGTCGCTGTAGACGGTAAGGGGGCCATTATTGAATACAGCGACATGAAAGAAGAAGACATGTGCGCCCGCGATAAGGATGGCAGCGTCCTTTACTGGGCCGGCAATACAGCAATACACATACTGAACCTCGGATTCATCAAACGGCTCAATTATCATGGATTTGCCCTTCCCTATCACCGTGCCGTAAAACATATCGATACAATCGCTTATGACAGTAAAAAGGTAAAGGTCACCGGGTGGAAATTTGAAACCTTTGTGTTTGACGCCATTTCCTTTGCCGGCAAGGCATGTTTCGTGGAGGTAATCCGGGAGGAAGAGTTCTCTCCTGTAAAAAATAAGGAAGGTGTTGACTCTGCTGAAACAGCACGGGCAGATATGGTCAATCTTTATAAAGGCTGGCTGGAATCTGCCGGGATAATTGCCCCGCCTGATATAGAGGTCGAAATCAGCCCCCTCTTTGCGTTAGACAGGGAAGAACTGGCGCATAAACTGGAGGGGAAATGTATCGAGATAAAAGGAGAACTTTATCTCGGACTGTGAACAGCGTAGAGCATGGAGCGCATAGCATATACCCGAAGATAGGAAGTTACGAAGATACGAAGTTACACGCAACTTCGCAAGTTCTCATCTTCTCAACTTCGGTTTTAAGCTAAACGCTATCCGCTATCCGCCTATCTCATGTATCTTCATAAAATTTGTCTTACCCGATATTGAAGGCGGAAGGCTCGCTACTATAACAATCCTGTCACCGGGCTTAGCGTACCCCGACCGGACAAGGGCAGATTCTACTTCATTGACGAGTTCGTCGGTATTTTCCATATGTCTGACCATGTAAGGGATAACACCCCAGTAGATAGGCATCTGCCTCACAACCCGCTCTTCGGGTGACAGTGCAACGATAGGCGTTGCCGGTCTGAATTTGGAAATCAGGCGCGCAGTAAACCCTGACCTTGTAAAGGCCACAATCCACCTGGCACCTGTCTCTTCTGCAGCACGGGATGCTGCATGGGCAATCGCCCTGGGCAGTTCAAATCCTTCCAGCTTCAGAATATCGGCCTGTCTTTTGTACACAGCCGACTGCATTGGCATAGAGACCTCTGTATAAGAGATGATCCTGTCCATCACTCTTACCGCTTCTATGGGGTATTTTCCTGCTGAAGTTTCTCCGGAGAGCATCAGGGCATCTGTTCCGTCAATCACCGCATTTGCCACATCAGTGGATTCAGCCCGTGTCGGCCTTGAATGCTGGGTCATTGACTCGAGCATCTGCGTCGCAGTAATAACGATTCTTCCTTTAATGTTCGCCTTTTCTATGAGCATCTTCTGAAACATGGGAACTTCCTCGAGCGGCATCTCTACACCCAGATCGCCTCTCGCAACCATGATCCCATCCACCTCTTCCAGTATGGCGTCAATATTGTGTATAGCCTCTTCCTTTTCAATCTTTGCAATAAGGGGGATCTGCGTGCCTCTTTTTGAGAGCCACTTTTTTACGGTCTTTATATCAGTCGCGGTTCTAACGAAAGAGAGGGCAACATAATCAACATCCATCGTGATGCCAAACTCCAGGTCTTTCCTGTCCTTTTCGGTAAAAAACGGGGCGCTGATCTTCATATGCGGCAGATTGACACCCTTGTGTTCTTTTAATATTCCACCTTCTATTACCGTAGCGCATAGGGAATTCTTATCCTTTTTTGTAACTTCGAGCTTCATGAGGCCATCATCAAGCAGGATAAAATCCCCAACCTTTGCATCATCTATCAGCCAGGGGTAGTCGATGAATATGCTTTTGCCGTCCCCTTCCTCATCACCTTTCAGTATGGTAAGTCCGGCGTCTTTTTCAAGTCGGACCTTCTCCCCTTTGAGCCGCCCTACCCTTATCTTGATGCCCTGAAGGTCCTGGAGGATGGAAACCTCTTTTTTCAGCTTTTTGGATACCTTCCTGATCCTTTTAATTACTTCGCCATGGCTTGCGTGATCACCATGTGAAAAATTAAGCCTCGCCACGTCCATGCCGGCGGCGATGAGCGCCTCAAGCTGCTTTTCGCTGCTCGTCACCGGCCCTATGGTACACACTATTTTCGCCCTTCTCATAATACCCTCCCTTTTTCTATCCTGGTTTTGTCAAAACATATATTCTGCCGCCCGCTTGCGCTCGACAAATGCGGACAAGAGCAAATAAAGGCTTGTGAACAATTTTAAATTTTCACTCTGCCTGCAGGGCATGGAATATATCGGGTGCCAAGTCGGCAGCCGATATAAAAATACTGTCCAGCTTTTGTCTGCGTCCGTCTGCGGCTAAAAAAAGGTTTTCCATGTATTTTTTGACATTACCCTTCATTTTTACACCAATTTCACATGGAAAACAATGCAACGATTATAACAACGTCCAGCTGTCTTTACATTTTTCAGCTAAAGAAGTGATTCCGGAACAAAGATGGACATGAATTTTACAGCGAGACGCCTCCAGATGGATGTCATCGGATCGTGGGTATATTCTACTTCCTTTTCCTCTTCCTCTGTTTTCCATATCAGGCTGGAATTATCGGACAGAGTTACTTTAAAACAGTATTGCGGCAAAGACCAGATTTCAAAAATTTTCCTTGCCTGCCCGGCAATCTCAGGACTCTCTACAAAAATACCTATTTCTGTATTTGTCTGCTTTGATCTGGGGTCAAGATTCCTTGAGCCCACAAAAACAGCCTTTCCGTCAAAGATGTAAACTTTTGCGTGGAGGCTTCCCCGGGACGAGCCGATGAATCTTCTCCTCCCCTCCTTCCCTTTGTCTCCGGCTTCAGGCCTCATCTCGTAGATTTCAACGCCCTTTTCAAGCAGACTCCTGCGATACCGCGCATAACCGGAATGGACCGATATTACATCTGTAGATGCGAGGGAATTTGTTCCAATCCTGACCTGTATACCGCTTTCCTGTAATTTGCCATAGAATTCCACACCTGTCTTTCCGGGAACAAAATAGGGAGATATCAGGATCACTTCTGATTTTACATCTCCTACAAGGGAAAATAATTGCGTTCCAAGATAAACGACAGAATCTTTGTGGTCATCATTGGAAATCTTTTCGGGCAGATCATACACCACAAAGCCCTTTGCCCAGGAAAAAGGAATGCTGCCGGCAACTAAACGATTCAGAAAATCTGATTCCCTTATACTCACCGCGTATTTCGAATCCCTCGCCCTTTTATTTTTTTCCCTTAGCGCCTCGAATGCCTTGACAAAATCCTCATCACCGGGCTGATTCGGCTCAAAAT
>CAYMTB010000293.1:0-4165 GCA_964393225.1 uncultured Syntrophorhabdaceae bacterium | reverse complement strand
GCCTTCTGCCATACCTTCGTGAAGTTATCCGCGAGGACCAGCATCGACTTGTTGTGCTCCATGTAAGCCTTTACATTATCTTCGGTCGGGTCCTCCATCGCCTTGCTCATAAGCTCCTTTCCTGTTCGTTCCATCCTTTCGGTGAACAATACGTTGCTTGCGGTCTGCTTTGGGGAGCGCTCTTCCTCTTCTTCAGGCAGAGGTATCTCTACGTGTTCGTTGTAGAAAAACCAGCCGTCATCTTTTTCTGTCCACCATAAACTGCCCATGGTGATCTCGCCTGCCATAAGAGACGTAGTAAAAAAGAATGGCACTGCAATGAATATCGCTGATAATACCTTATTGAGATGCTTTAGCATTTTCTTTGATTTCATCGGTTATATCCTTGTATTTTCCATCAATAACGGCTTCCTTTCTCAGTATCAGTACGTTCTTGTTCTTTTTCATAAAATTATCGAGACTCCTGTCCAGTGCATTGAGGAATTCAGTATATTCCTTTTCCAGCTTCACTCCGGCCTGTTCCTTATCTTCGCTGTCCCTATACTTCCTGATGATCTCCTGTTTCTTCTCTTCGGTGATTTTCTTTATGTCTGCCGACATAATGACAGGCATATTTCTGCCGCCGGTGTAATGACCCGAGAGCATACCCGCAGCAGACCCCGACAAGACAGAAACAACTATGATGATGGTCAGATACTTTTTTGTCTTTCTCATGCATTCTCCTTTGCATAGTATTAATGATTTAAAAAAAGAAAAACCCGGATTTGCTCCAGGTTTTTATTCACTCTCGGGATCTTGCCAGATAACTTTCAGGGGTTTTGCTCCGCAGGAATGATAACGGTGTCCTGTGTTGTCTCGGGAATAATAACGGTGTCCTTTGTTGAACCCTTCATTTTCAACCCACCGGCGAGGGCCTGGTTAGTACCGCCGATTATTCCGATAGGGTTTCCGGTCAGAAGACCGGCTATACCGAAAATAACATCCAAAGCGCCGTTTGCAAAAGCGGCTGGCTTGACTGAATCCCTCTCTGTTGTGGTGGTCATAACCTGCGGTGTAGCGCAAGCAGTGACAAAAAACAGCATTATTAACATCCCAATTAGGTTTTTCATGGGTTCCTCCATCTGTATGTTTATATTTTTTTCGTAATCTACTTGTTTATTATATAGGGGTATTACTTCTGGAGTGATAGTAAGCAACTACCGCAAAATTGTCTGTGACGGGGAGAAGTTCAAACAAAAAAACTATAAAGAATTAAATCAATAAAATAAATCAAGTTCAGCGCTTTGTTTTTCTTCTTTTCCTGACCGTTTGTTCTATCTTCTGGTCCTGCTGGTCCTTTGCGTGATTATGCGTCTTCAGCCTTCCGAGCTCATTCATTGCCTTCTGGAGGATCTTGTATGCAAACTTCGGGGCAAAAAATCCTATGAACCCGACAAAGAGGATGACAGACGAGAGCACCAGGCAATGGCAAAACATTCCCAGACGCATAACAACATTGGTAGAGATTTTATTCCATGTGTTTTTTCTGGCAGGCATATAGTGTTCTGTTTTCTATCAAATCTGTTGAGTCTCTATAGGTTTCTTTGCCGTGTGATAAAACTGCAAAAGTTTCTTCTCCGCAATCCGTAAATAGCAAATGTGCCTGGTGGCCTTACGCCGGATGAGGATGAGAATCGCTCCTGCGTGCCTTCATTGTCGGCAGATCCCTGATCATTTTCCCGGATTTGCTCTCTGCAAGACGTATCTCGTAGAGCTTTTGCAGGTTCATCCAGAATTCCGGACTTGTCCCGAAGAAATGTCCGAAGCGCAAGGCGGTGTCCCCCGTTATAGAGCGTCGTCCATTTAGAATTTCTGTAATACGGTTTGTGGGCACTTTGAGTTGGCGGGCAAGTTCTGTAGCACTCATGTGCAGTTCTTCAAGTTGTTCAGCGAGATGTTCGCCGGGATGTATGGCAGTGCGTCCCATAATTATATCTCCTTAATGATAGTCCACAATCTCAACATTTGTCGGTCCCTTTGTTCCCCTGGACCACTCAAAGCATATCCGCCACTGGTCATTGATACATATACTGTACTGGCCCTTGCGGTCTCCCTTAAGTGTCTCCAGATGATTACCGGGCAAGTCCAGGTCGATCAGCGACATGGCCGATTCGAGCTGGTCGAGCTTCATTTCCGCCCTGTGTTCAATACCTTTAAAGGCTTTAATCCGTTTTCCAATGGCAAACTCACGGGTCCGCTTGTCTCTGAAACTCAGAATCATCTTTTATTATAATTAGTGTTATGTGTTACGTCAAGCATAATACTACATCTTGCGGGAGGTACAATCAGGGTTACAGTAGCAAAGGAGAAGAAAGGAACGCTAAGTTCTCCCTGATTTGTGCAGATCAGTTTTTGTAGCGACTTTCACTGAGTAATACTCAGGGGTAAACACAGCTAAAGTTGAATTTGCCAATTATTTAGAACACCTACAACTCGCGTATAGAGCCTTTTGGCTTTGATCGTGAGTTACGCTTAGAAACAAAGCAGATTATGATTCAGTTTATTCAAGCTTAAACCCTTCCTCCCCGAATGATCTCAGGTACACCACCATCTCCTCATCATCATAGAGGATGCGTTTATTCTTTTCAATCTCTTCAAGGAATGAGCTTATGCACCGCCGGGAGGTAGATATGAAAAACGGTTCCGGTGCCCGTAATGGATTCTGCCTCTATGTGTCCCCCGTGTCTTTTAATGATCGAGTGGCATACCGAAAGTGTGAGCCCCGTTCCTTTCTGTGTCCCCCTCTCTTTTGTCGTAAAATAGGGATCAAATATCTTCGGAATGTTTTCATCCGGAATGCCTCTGCCGGTATCTTCTATGGAGATCTTTATATAGTTCCCGCTTCCCAGGGGAATGGCATCCCCTTCGGCAACAGAGATATTCTCAGCCCTGATTGTCACAACACCTTCGGAAGGTATCCCTTCTCTGGCATTCATAACGATATCACTTATTACGTGACGTATCTGCCGTTCATCGGCTTTTGTTTTGGAGAGGTCTTTAGGTATAAAGAACCTGCATTTTACTTGTGAACCTTCAATGGCAACACGGGCCGCGTATATGATAAGCCGTTTAAGAGAGACCACCCTCTGAAAATGTTCTCCGCCCTTCGCAAAGGCAAGGAGCTGCTGAGTCAGCTCTTTTGTTTTTACACAGGCTTGTTCAGCCTCGTTCAACCGATGGTATATCTCATCGTTAGGAGAGATGACCATCTTCGCCATGGATATGTTCCCCATGATGATGGTAAGGAGATTGTTATAATCGTGGGCAATACCGGCTGCGAGGGTTCCTATGGATTCAAGCCTCTTGGAGTTTAATTCACCTATCTGCCGGCGAAGTACTGACAATTCGTGTATGAGTTGTTCCCTTGATTTATTTCTGTCTTCCATTAGATTACTCTTGCAATACCTGGATTATTCAAACTCAAACCCTTTCTTCCTGAACAATTTGATACACACCTCCACCACCTTCTCATCATAGAGTATGCCTTTGTTTTTCTCAATTTCCTCAAGGGCTACGTCTATACCTAAGCCGGGTCGATAGGGACGGTGGGATGAGATGGCTTCAACCACATCAGCCACAGAGATAATCCTTGCTTCGAGGAGAATCTGGTTACCTTTGAGGCCCTGAGGATAGCCTGAGCCATCTAATCTCTCATGGTGTTGGAGGACTATTTCGGCTATGGGATACGGCAACTCCACATCTTTTAATATATCGTAACCTGTCTGAGAGTGGGCTTTAATGAGGGCAAATTCCATATCCAAAAGTTTGCCGGGCTTACTTAAGATTTCTGCAGGTACCGATATCTTTCCTATATCATGGATGATGCCTGCCATGCTGATAGTATCAACCGTATCGTTTGAGAGTCCCATCTCCTGTGCAATAACCCTTGCGAGGTTTGATACCTTCCTCTGGTGGCCCGCGGTATAAGGGTCTCTGGTCTCTACCGTTGAAGACAATACCTGGATGGTGCCGGCTAAGGATTTACGAAGTTTTTCAAGGGTCTGCTGCAGTTCTTCCTCGGCGAGTTTGCGGGAGGTGATGTCCTCAGAGGTGCCATCATGATAAAGGATCTTGCCATTTTCATCGTACACACAACGGGCATTTATGGATGCCCAGAAGACGTTCC
>CAYMTB010000292.1:0-4194 GCA_964393225.1 uncultured Syntrophorhabdaceae bacterium | reverse complement strand
ATATATATACTTTAATTATCATTATCACATAATATCGTTATGAGGTGTGGAAGAAATTTAATTTCAGATCATCAAATACCATTTGAAATGCGCTATGACACTGAAAAGTCTGTCTGTGTGGAGGAAGCAGCCCACGCTTTGCAGTAACGCAAAACAAACCGTCAAGACTTTGAGCATTTCAAACCGTATTCAATTAAGTTGCTCCAGAGATACAACATTCCTCTTCCCGTTATGTATACATTAAATAGTGGGGTAGATGATTGTATGAGGCAAAGAAGACGGCCGATTTCCTATAGGAATGATAAGGGAATGTGGTTGTTATTTAAGGGTATATTTCCATATGCCTGGGGGAGAATGGTGAAAGGGATGGGGGTGATAATTCATGAGAGAGTGCAGAGAGAGTGAAAAATATTCCAGCGTGAACAGTTTTCTGCACTGATTCAATCATTTTATGTGCTGTTGTTTTCCTGCACCATCGCCACCCTTATTTCAAGCTAATAGCCTTCTCGGGACATATTTCCTGACAACAGAAGCACGTGATGCACGTGACAGCGTCTACCTGCGGGAGACGGTCACCCATAGATAAAGCCGATACCGGACATTGGTCGATGCAGGAACCGCATCCTGTGCACAAGCCGGGATCAGCCCACGGTCGCAGAAGTGTTCGATTATGAAGCATGTCTTGTATATTTTCGTTGTGAAGATTCGCTTCGCCACCTAAAGGGGGGAGTTTAAAATGGGGCAACCGCTTCAACTCCCCGATGATTTCAATAGTACAAAGTTCGTAATCCCCTAAGCCCACTTCTCTTGCTTTCTGAAGGAATCGAAGCCGACCCGGTTCGCAACCCATCATCACGGCAATAATTGCATCCAGAGCCACGGCATTGTCAGAGGCCAGGATTAGGCCTATATTTCTTAGATCAGGGGACGCCGGGCCATTGCCCTCCATCCCGACTACCGCGTCCACTATGAAGAGATCGGGTATCCTGAGGCGGAATACGTCAACTATCATTTCATTAAAACGTTCCTGAGTACCTGCTACTTTGTGCAGCTTGGCTTTCTGCGCACCGGGCAAGAAACCATAACAGTTTTTGATTGCTCCGGTAATGACAGTTAAACCATGAGTTTTGAATTTAGGTAGACTGATAATAATATCAGCGTCCAGTACAATCCGGGAAAGACTCACGGAAGGTATGAAATCAGGATTGAAGTCAACCTTCATCGAATCATTTCCAATGTTCTGATAATAGCCTTTGGCTGCTTCCATAAGGCCTGTTTTTCTAAAACTTTCCTCATTTGCACCATAGCTGAAAATGCCTGGGTTGTCTCCCACAAAAATGGAGGCTGGCCCCATTGTTTCCACCTTTTCCACTACGGCACGAAGCATCGCCGGATGGGTAACAATGCCTTCGTCTGCCTCCGAAGCTCGAAGCACATTAGGTTTTATAAAAATCTTCTTCCCTTTGAATTCCAAGGGGAAAAGTTCGAAGGCTCGGTCTACAGACTGACTGACACTGCCGTATGTAGCAGGATTAATCATCACTTTTGACATTTGATACCTCCTATATAGTGCAACTATAGAGTTTTACTGGCTCCACTATGGTACTTCCAATGCCAATTCTACATATAATATTTGTCTGCATGTTGTTACAGTATATTTAAAATATTGTTGATGAAAACGATATTTCTGTCAAGGAATATCGTGGACAGGTCATGAAGATGAATAAAAAGGGAAATATTCTTGATTCAACGAACAAGTAAAGCCATGATTCCGTTATTTGACGAATAATTAGCTACGTTCATTACAATAAAATCATAAATACATAATGATTATGATCAGTCTGATTTGCGGCACAGTATGTGCAGAGTAAATATGAAGTTAAAAAAATAGGAGGAAGTAAGAAATGAAGAAAGCTTTAATGTTTGTATTGGCAATTATCATCAGCGTAGCATTCGTTACAACCGTGTTTGCACAGGCACCAGCAGCAGCTCCTGACAAACCGGCAGCAGAGAAAGCAGCCCCTGTAAAGGCCGATAAGCCCGCAAAAGCCAAAACAATGAAGGCGACTGGTGAGGTCGTAAAGATCAGCGAAGAAGAAGGAATCGTTGTCGTGAAAGGCAAAGATGGCGACGTAGCCTACGATATCAAAGACGTGAAGTGGGCAGCATACAAAAATGCTAAAGAAGTGAAAGCCGGCGAAATCGTTGTCATCTCTTACATCGATAAAGATGGTAAGAAGGTTGCCAAAGTAATTAGTAAGTCAGTAAAGAAGGATAAGAAGGCGGCAGCCCCTAAGGCTGAGGACAAACCAGCAGTAGCTCCCGCACCAACTCCTGCAGCAGCACCAGCAGCAGCAGCACCAGCACCAGCAAAGAAGTAGTATTGGTGTGATACATTCAAGGGGGCACGTTAAGTGCCTCCTTTTTTTATCCCTCACAAGTAAATCAGTCCCAATTAGGACACATCGAAAACCATACAAAGAAACATTTCCGAAAAACATTCATCTTCTCTGATTTTCACAATATTAGATTATCTGTAGCGGCAAGATTCAAAAAAAGGGGGGGGCTGGATGCCCCCTTAGCCGTTAACCTACTTTATACTTCAGGTGATTTTGGAAATTGTTTGTCTGGAGCTTGTTTCTTTGTTTTCTTGCTTTTTGTCTTTTTAGTCTTTTTTACCTTCTTTTCGGGGGCTGCCTTTTTAGGTGCTGTAACCTTTTCAGGTGCTGCTGCCGGTGACGGAGTCGCAGTCGGAAGATTTACTTTGTCCTGGGCAAATCCTGCTGAAGCAAATACCACGCCGACAAGCAATGCAACGATAATTACGAGTGCCTTCTTCATTCTTGTTTCACCTCCTCTGCTTTAATTGATATTATTTTATGTTTGCTGCAATCTGCATCTAATGGATGCAATAAGCATTTCAAACTGTTCCTGTTCCAGTTTCAGGAGAAAATTAAGCCGGTTATCTGTCCTGAGGAGTTCCCGGATAATTATTAAAGGCTTTTCTTTTGTCATGGGGATCTTTGCAACATACTACTACTTGTTATTGATAAAATCGAATGAATTATGGAGAACCTGAAGATTGCACGGCCAGCTCTCATTTATGATCAGTGGCTGCTATATCTTACAGTTCTGTAATTGAAACCTTGAGATTCACTGACAGCCACTTCGATACAATATGCCTGTGGCAGAACTTTTCCGGTCTTTCCCAGCATAAAAGAACTGCATCATGTCCTAACTCCTGATACACCTTTTCAGGGTCCAGGGTATTCAATATTGTGGAAGTATATTCTTCCTCATATTGAAGTTCAGTAATCTCTCCGTTCTTGCTTGCTGATACTAAAAACCAGGGTGGACACATTGGTTTATAAACTCTTATCTTCCCTTTCAGGTATTGCAGAATTTACATATCTTCATAACAGACCTCCTCTTTTGTATAGAATTTGATGGAGCTATTAGATTAATTTCTATCGGCGTCTTCTCAAAGCAAGCCATTCCCTTGACGTAGATTTTATATGAAATACTGATGATGCGCCAATTTTATTCTCTTTATATATGGGATATAAACAAAAGAGAAGAGGACTCACTTGGAATAACGTTGAATAGAGCACGAAGTAATGATAAAAAATATCTGCCTATATTTTCTTCTGCTTGGCCTCATGCGTGATCACCATGGACAGCACTGGGCATAGGTTGGGGACAGGGGTCTCTCCCTGGCACGATTACGGCCAACCTTGGGCTGGTTGTAACGGAATGGACAAAAACAGTAGCGTAGGAGACCAAACAAAATGAATATAGTACCCGGTATCTGGAAAGAAGAGCGGCTCATAGAGTCATTTGATGTGGATGTTTTGGGCCGGCTGCGCCCGCAGACACTATTTGCGTACCTACTGAACTCGGCCTGGAACCATGCCAAAGGAACAAACTACGGGCACGACGAGCTGTCAGCACGGAATTTGATGTGGGTGCTGATAAAAGTGGAGATACTCATCAAGCGGCTGCCGCGATGGGGCGAGCAGATCACAATCGAAACATGGGGAAAGCAGACAGTAAGGCTCTACGCCCTCCGCGACTTCGTCATTACCTCGGGGGCAGGCGAGAAACTGGTCTCTGCTACTTCGTCATGGATGATACTGGACAGAACGAGCGGCCGGCCGCAACGATTTGACCGGAAGTCAGACAGCTTCCCATGGC
>CAYMTB010000291.1:0-4197 GCA_964393225.1 uncultured Syntrophorhabdaceae bacterium | reverse complement strand
CGCGAGTCGCGCCTTCGAGCATTTTTGGGTACCCACTCGGCGAAAATGAACGTCCCGTAGGGCAATTCGCATGTTTGAGGCAAAGCCGAGTTTGCGAAATTGAGTGAAATTCGAGCCTCGGGTACCCGCTTGCGGGTGCTGTAAAAAGCGCAGCGAAGCAGGGAGCGAAATAGTGTTCCGGCGAAAACTATTTTAGGCAACAGACCGTTAATGCTGAGCATCCTGCCTGTCAGGAATAGTATTGAGTCCGTCAGTAGAGCGTATGCGAATATCGTGCTGCGGGAAGGCGATCTCAATGTTATGTTCTCTGAAAACTGTGTCGATTTCAAAACGGATTGCCGAAGAAACCTTGTCTTTCTGGTGAATCATGTTCTTAATCCAGAATCTCAAACGAAAAATAAGTGCGCTTTCGCCAAAATCATAAAACAGCACATACGGGGGTGGTTCCCGTAAAACCTGCTGATGCGCAAGGGCGCACTCGATGAGGAGTGTTCTGACGCGATCTGTATCCGAACCGTATGCGACACCGACAACAATTTCCGCACGCCCTTTCGGGTCCTTGTATGTCCAGTTTGCAATCTTTTTATAGGCAAGATCGGAGTTGGGTATAAAAATCGTGGAATCTTCATTCGTCTGCACTATAGTATTGCGTATGTTTATCTTCATCACTGTTCCCCGGACATCTTCAATTTGAATCTCATCCCCCGGATGAATGGAACGGCTGAAAAGGAGTATGAGGCCGCTGAAAAAATTCTTTATCATATCCTGAAGACCAAAACCTACTCCGATAGACAGGCCGCCGGCGATAAGGGCAATGTGTTCAAGCTTCACCCCCAGAAGGTTCAGGGAGAAAAGGATATAGAGGCACCAGATGATATAGGCCAGGATGGCTTGAATCGATTTAACGGTTCCCATCTGGATCTCTTCACGCCGTCTGCTGATGACATCCAGAGCCCTTTGTAGAAGGGCCATGATTGAGCGCACCACAAAGAATACCGCCATAATGATAATGACCATGGAAAGGTTGAGTCCGAACAATCCGAAATTGATGCGCCACTGGATGATACTGTTGAGCAACGGCATACCGCCGATAAACATGCATATCCAGACAGCGGAAGTGGTAAAAAACCCAAGGAGAAGAAGGGGGAAGAAAACACCGTTTACAATATTATGGGTAACAAGCTTTTCTCTGCTCGTCCGGTTTACGTGCTCCATAATGAGTATGATGTTGGAGCAGAATTCAATATTAAGCAGCAACAGGAACCATATCGTTGCAATGAGTATGGAAAGATTCCCCCATTTTGATAATGATATGAGCGAAAGGATAAGCAAGAGCCAGGACGATATTGCGCCTGTTTTTTTCTCAAACCCGCCCCGATATCCTTTTCTTATGTAAAAAAGATAGAGTGCGCAAACAACGAGCAGGATGGCCATGACAGGAACAAACATCTCCGACGGGAAATGGTTTGTCATTGACACAATTGCGGCAGTGAACACGCACCAGAGGGGCCAAAGAATGTTATGCCTTGAGGAGACTTCATGCATCGGCAGCAGCATGCGTAAACGCCATGCGAGTGAAACGATCCCCCCTGCAAGGAGCGCCTCCGCAGGGAAACGGTAAATACCGAACTGGCTTAACCCGCAAGTCATAATCATTACATAGAGGGGTAGCCCGAAGCCAAGCCAGATGAATGAAGGGGAAAGATGTCTCCTCAGGGCAACGAGAGAGAATTTCCTCTGAATCCATCCCAAAAAAAAGAAGGAAAGGGCAATAATGATGACACCTGCAGCAAGGGCCATTATAAGGCCATTCCGGAAAGTGCCCCAGCTTTCCTTGAGGGGAATTTGCCAGTAGGGAACAAAACGGACCCATGATTGCATACCCTCATAGGCATTCTTCCAGCCTTCAGCTGAAAAATAATATATAGGCAAAGGCCGTAAAAAAAATGTCTTCCATGATTTAAAAAGGTCCTTTTCGATCGCTGATTTCTTGTTATCGAGTCTTACAAAGAGTCCCTCAACCGAGTTCGGGACAATAGCAATAAGCTGTCGTGCCGTGGCAGCCAGATCTAACGTACGCTTAAGTTCAAGAATGTATTCACCGAGAATAGCCTTCTTTTCCTTTACAAAACCCTCCTCAGATAATTGCTCGTACTCTTTAAGGTTTTCCCGGAAGGATTTTTCAAAAGACTCGATCGATTCCATTTCATTGTTTAAAGGACCTATTATATCCTGGCCTTCACGACGTATATGTTCTATCTGTCTGAGTTTGTCTCTCAATTCAATAGGATTACCTTCTTCGATATTATAGATAATTATCAGTTTGCGAAGCTGCTGATTCAGTTCTTCAGTCTTTTCCCTTACCTTTTGTATCCGATCGGGTTGTGCGGAGATATATTTTTCGAGTTCCTTTTTCGCATCAGTGAGAAGCGCCTCTTCCTTTTTTATCATCTCCATCCAGGGCAAAGCCTTGTCTTCACCCCAGGCCAAAGGACTCAAGAACAAAATGGATAAAAAAAGTAGTGAAAATGAAAAAAGGCGTATGATTTTCATGGAATACCTGTCACGACATACAATGTCACAAAGACACATTTTTTTCAATACAAAACCACGCCCTTAAGCGCTGGATGTATGAATCCATTTTCCCGTAATTGTCGCCAGATTTCAACGAGGAAATTAATAATGCGACAATCGAAAGCTTTCTTTCGGTCTGTCTGCTTTACGATTATTATTCCCAAATGGTTTCAGGCGCCATAATTGTTTGTAATCCGCTGTCGATGTTACATCGGCATACGCTCATCCTTCCGGGAATGGTTGTAAACCATGATCCCCAGGGGTTTTGAGACCATCCACCAAAACTGCTGCATACTTGAGGACATTTAGCCCGAGCCTGGCCATCATTAAAGATAGGTCCTGCAGGAATATAGGTTGCCCCTTTAAAAGGATTACCGGCTTTTCCACTACCCGAAAAAGCTGTACGACCTGCGTTATGCTTAAAACTATAAATATGTTTTTCCAATCGGTCCAATTCCATATCAAGATGCTGTCTCTCTTGATGAGTCAGTTTCCCATCTGCTTTCATCTGTGCTTCCTCACGGCGCACACTGTCCAGCTCATTCTTCAGCATATTGGCCTCTTCTCTCGTCAGGGTTCCAGACCGAATACCTCTTTCAATATCATCATGCGCATTCTTAACCCTTTGATCTATATTTTGCACTCCTTCCTGACCTCTTCCCTGGGCATACGAAAATGTTGTAAAACCTAAAACAAAAGCAACAAGTAATACGATTAAACACTTTGTTTTCATCGGGATCTCCTTTGATAATTGATTGTCGTAGAAACTATTAACTCTTTACTTGAAGTTGATTAACCCGCCATTAAATCTACATTTGCTCCTTGCTGATAAATTGCCCCATCCATTGCTAATAATACTCTAATATCAGCTATATTCACCTCCTTTAAATAATATGCCTCGTTGGAGTTGAGGCTGGGATAGAAATAAGTTCTACATACCACAATTATGGATGAAAAGAACATCTTTGATTACGCATCGAAAGGTTGGGTATTCGCTAAAGTCGCCGGATGCTTTATTTCGGGAAGTTGCAAACAGATTTTACTAAAATAATTTTTTCAAAATGGTCAATTATTAAAAATTGGTGCTTTCACCTACCTATACGTAACAAAATTTCTTGACCGTTAGACCGCTAAGGGTCATTATTTATTCTGCTTTTTCACAAAAGAAAAGGAGGAGAAATGACCCAGACAAAACAAAGTTTCATTAGACCAAGCGGTAACTTCGAGGCAGTACGCGACCGATGCATTCCCCGGTATTTTCATGCTGATTATTATCTTTGGTTATTACTTT
Organism: uncultured Syntrophorhabdaceae bacterium; assembly: GCA_964393225.1. Taxonomy (GTDB): domain Bacteria; phylum Desulfobacterota; class Syntrophorhabdia; order Syntrophorhabdales; family Syntrophorhabdaceae; genus MWEV01. Next base: position 332 of record CAYMTB010000291.1, on the reverse strand, counting down.
CCATTGCAATAAAAGGTTTTCTGCTCTTCTAACGGTCGGGAGGTAATTGGTGACTATTATACACAACCATGCCGCAGCATATCCCTACCCATCCGTTACCGTAGGGAACAAGCGTGACATTTTTACTGCAGTGAGGACATGTAATAGGGTTTATCCTTTTCCTTTGGTTTGTGTTGGCATCATTTGGGGAGAATACTGCTTTTTCCATGCGGACAATCCTCCTACCCACCCGCAGATTTCTCGCAGAGGTCTCAGGCGATTTTATCAGTGTATACAGAATAAATAAAAATATGTTTTTGAATTATTATGGTAATAATATGGAGATAACACTC
>CAYMTB010000290.1:0-4201 GCA_964393225.1 uncultured Syntrophorhabdaceae bacterium | reverse complement strand
CTTTTTGATGGCAAAAACATCACTTTAAGCCTTAAAACAGGCCATTTTTCACACATAAAGTACATGATATCAGTGGGTTGACTTGGTCCGACCCCAATGTAAACCCTTATCGTGAAGATGTGGGCGATACACGTTACAGCGGTTCGGAGATACTCATCCGCAGGCTTACAGAGATGGGTGCAGAGATACGGGTCCACGATCCCTATGTAGAGCAATGGTGGGAATTTACCAACCAGGAATCATATCCCGATAACAACAAAAGTGTCTTTTTCAGGAATCAGAAGAGGTTAAACGATCTTGTGGTTTTAAACGATCTTAAAGCTGCCCTGAAAGACATAGATGTCCTTGCCCTTGCTGTTCGCCATGAAGAATACCTGAATCTTGACCCGGATGAGATTGTGGGCTTGGCTCAGAAACCTATAGCTGTTGTTGATTGCTTCGGCATTCTCGACGATGAAAAGATTAAACGATATCTCCAGTTAGGATGTGAAGTTAAGGGGCTTGGAAGAGGGCATATTAGAAGATTGAAAGAAGAAGTGAAAGTGAAACGAGAGGGAGATATATGAAAAACTTTGTTTTACTTGGTGTGGCTGGATTTGTTGCACCACGCCACATGAGGGCAATAAGGGATACCGGCAATAGCCTTGTCGCTGCGATGGATAAACATGATGCGGTTGGGGTCATCGATAGCTATTTTCCTGAATCTGCTTTTTTTGTCGAGTTTGAGCGTCTTGATAGACATGTTGAAAAGCTGAAACGCATGGGAGATGAGAAAAAGGTTCACTACGTCAGTATAGCTTCTCCAAATTATCTTCATGATGCGCATATTCGTTTTGCTCTCCGGGTAGGCACTGACGCCATATGCGAAAAACCACTCGTCCTGAATCCCTGGAATATTGACGCACTGAAAGAAATTGAGCAAGAATCAGGCAAGAAGGTTAATACAGTTCTTCAGCTACGCCACCATCCGTCAATAATATCCCTAAAACAAAAAGTTGATTCTAACACCTCACCCCTCACTCCTGACTCCTCACGCTCTTCAGCCCCTCATCCATCGCCCCTCGCCTCAAACGCCCCTCGCCCAAAGTATGACATTGACCTCACATACATAACTTCCCGCGGCCGCTGGTATCTTGTTTCCTGGAAAGGTGACTTGGCAAAATCCGGCGGGTTGGCAACAAACATAGGCATTCATTTCTTTGATATGCTTCAATGGATTTTTGGAGGTGTTCAATCAAATATTGTACACATTTCAGAACCTACTAAGGCTGCCGGGTATCTTGAGCTCGAAAAGGCACGGATACGATGGTTTTTGTCGATTGACAGTAATGATCTTCCTGCAGTTGCAAGGAATGCAGGGAAGACAACATATCGTTCAATCACAATCGACCAGCAAGAATTAGAATTCTCAGAAGGCTTTGCAGACCTCCATACAGTTACTTATCAAGAAATTCTGAAAGGCAATGGCTTTGGGCTTGAAGATGTGAAACCATCAATAGAGATGGCCTTTGAGATTCGGAATGCAAAACCTGTAGGACTTAAAGGTGAATATCATCCGTTTTTGAAAGCGGTGAAGAGTGAAGGGTAAGGAATGAATGAGGCAAGAGGCTATGGGCAAGAGGCGGTAGAATAGGTTGAGTATGAATAAAATAGTCTCTATCGTTGGTGCCAGACCGCAGTTCATAAAGGCGGCTTTGATTTCCAAAAAACTTCGGGCTGAGGGGTTTACTGAAATCCTGGTTCATACTGGCCAGCACTATGATTTTAATATGTCAGATATATTTTTTAAACAGCTTGGAATCCCGGATCCCGATTACTATCTGGGTGTAGGCTCGGGATTGCATGGCGAACAAACGGGAAAAATGCTTGCAGAGATAGAACAAGTCTTAAAGAAGGAAAACCCTGACATAGTTGTTATTTATGGTGACACCAATACCACTCTTGCCGGGGCATTGGCAGCCTCAAAACTCCACATCCCTGTTGCGCATGTGGAAGCGGGGCTGAGGAGTTACAACAAACTGATGCCGGAGGAAATCAACCGGGTCTGTGCTGATCATGTATCCAACATCCTTTTTTGCCCTTCGAGAGTTGCCGTTGATAATCTCCGTAATGAAGGTTTTGCTAACATAGCCAACAACGGCAATCTTATTGATCTGACTTATGGACTTTTACCCAGTGCCCAGTGCCCATCGCCCAGTGCCTATAGCCATCCCCTCGTCGTGAATGTCGGCGACGTAATGCTTGACATTGCTCTTCAGATTATAGGCAGTGCTAATAACAAAGAAGTTCTTGAGAAATATGGTCTTGAGGAAAAAAACTACATTCTCGCGACAATCCACCGGCCCGAAAATACCGACTTCAAGGCCCCGCTTCAAAATATCTTCGATGCTATGGAAGACATTGCGGGCTCAACAATGCCCGTTTTCTTTCCTGTACATCCTCGAACCCGTAAGGCATTGACGGAATTAAACATTCTAAATGAAAGCAATAATACCAGCATTATTCTCAACGAACCAGTTTCTTATCTTGAAATGCTTGTTCTTGAGAAGAATGCGAAAATTATTGTTACAGACTCAGGGGGTGTTCAGAAAGAGGCATATTTTTTTCAAACACCCTGCGTGATAATTCGAGGTCAGAGCGAATGGGTTGAGTTGATTGAGAATGGTTGGGCAAAACTATCCAAAACTGAAAAAGGAATTATAAAAGATAACTGTACCATTTCCCTTGATGGTCAGGGTCAGAAAGAATGGCAGCCGTATTACGGCGATGGAAAGGCATCTGAAAGGATCGTTAAATTTGTCGCGACCTATTCCAGCCAAAAGGAGTCGTAAACACCTTATGGATCAAAAGGATTACTTCGTTCATGAAAGCAGCTTTATTGACCCCGATGTCGAAATCGGCGAAGGCACCAAAATTTGGCATTTCAGCCATATTCTGAGTGGTGCGAAGGTTGGTAAGAGTTGCATAATAGGGCAAAATGTATGTATAGAGCGCGATGTGACAATTGGAAATAGATGCAAAATTCAGAACAACGTTTCGGTATATAAGGGTGTGACCCTTGAAGATGAGGTTTTTTGCGGCCCTTCCTGTGTATTTACGAACGTTTATAACCCGCGTGCGTTTATTGAACGAAAAACAGAATTCCGCCCAACACTGGTTAATCGTGGTGCCACAATAGGCGCTAACGCCACTATCGTCTGCGGTGCAACTGTTGGTAAATACGCTTTAATAGCTGCCGGCGCAGTTGTTAAAATTGATGTCCCTGACTATGCTATCGTTGCCGGCGTCCCTGCAAAACAGATTGGGTGGGTGTGTAGGTGTGGAACGACATTGAAATTCAATGGTAAGGAGTCAGGCGTAAAGAGTGAGGGGTTAAAAGCCACATGCACATATTGCGGCAACCACTACTCCATAGAAAATGGTACGCTGAAGGTCGTTTCGGAACGATAGCCCACATTACGCCTTACGGTGTCAATTATGATGGATAAGCCTCACAAAAAGTTAGATGTTTGGAAAAAATCAATAGAGCTGGTGGAACAGCTATATCAAATAGTTGAGAAGCTGCCGCGAAATGAGGACTATGGTTTGGCAAACCAAATGAGAAGAGCCTCAATATCGATTCCGGCTAATATAGCCGAGGGGGCTGCTCGACACACAAGCAAAGAATTTATTCAATTCCTTCATATTTCCCAAGGCTCACTCAGTGAAGTTGACACGTATATGGAAATCTGCACGCGATTAAAATACATCACACCCGATAAGTGCAGTGAGATGTCAGCCCTGATGGATAAAGTAGACAAGATGCTAACAGGACTCATCAAATCCCTGAAAAAGAAGTCTGTTTAATGAAAGTCTTACCCCTTACTCCTTACACTTTACACTTCACGGGTTTAAAATGAAAATCCCTATGCTCGATCTCAAGGCCGAATACGCCTATATGAAAGCCGACATTGATGCTGCTATTGCGCGCTGCCTTGAACATCAGCAATGGATTCTTGGCCCTGAAGTGAAAGAATTTGAGGATAAGGTCGCTAAATATCTCGGAGTCAAACATTGCATCGGAATATCATCAGGCACCGATGCCCTTGTCCTTGCCCTCCGCGCTCTTGCTATTAAGACCAAAGGTCACGAGTATTTTGACCGCTCCGATTTGATCATCACAACACCATTTACTTTCACTGCAACTGGTGATGCTATCCTT
>CAYMTB010000289.1:0-4225 GCA_964393225.1 uncultured Syntrophorhabdaceae bacterium | reverse complement strand
GTAAGGGTAAAAAACCTGCTGAGCGAGAGGAGGGATATTCTGGAAAAGGTTGCCCGAACCCTTCTCGAGAAAGAAACAATCGATGGCGAAACATTGAGAGTATTAATAAAAGGGAACAGTGGTGAAAACGGAGATGACAAACCTGGAGAAGAAGCAGATAGACCTCATTAAGGAATCTATCTGTGTATACACAAAGTGTGTTGAGTGCAGAACATTATTTAAAAAGAATCAGTTGAGTTTTACCAATATCGAGGAGTTCGTTGATGATAAGGGAAAAAGCTGTCTTTTTAAATTAAAAGAGATGTGCCATGAGTTGTTCAGAGCCTCTGATGAAGCTCATTATAAAGAAAAATTATACGATATTACAGTTGGCTACATTTTTCATGAAGCAATGAAGCTAAGAGAGAATCTGTATCAACTCGAATATTACAGACCCAACTGTGATGGTGTATCTGAAAGATTAACCGATTTTGAAAAAAAGATTGTCCATGAGATTGAAAGCCTCACAAAAAAGGCGGACAAAAGACTCAGGGAAGGGCTGAAAGAGATAAGAGTATTGATGAAAGAGCTTGTAGGCCAATTAAAAGGCTTGATCAGGCTGTACGATAATAATTATCTGATACCCCGGTTCATTTTAGAAAATGAGAAGGAACTTGTTGCAATATACGGAAAGAAAGGTTTTGAAAACCTCCTTAATGATTTATATCATGACGGCAGACCTCTTTTGCTGCATATGGCTGCTAAAAGCTATCTTGAAAGCGAGTATTATGAGATTGCCAGGAACCTTTTCAGAAAAATATCCAAAATGGACAATGAAAATAAAACGGCAATATTTTATTTTACGTATGCGTCGGCTTTTTATTTTTATTTTAAGAACATGTTCTCAAGATCCCTGGTTTTTGCGCAGCATGCAGCGGCGATGGATGTGGATAATGAATTGACGAAATACAAGGATTTATTGCGGAAATTAATTGCCGACATATCAAAAGAAATAAGGAAAACCAAAAGCAGGTAGGGAGGAGCCGATGCCCATATACGAATATATTTGTGAGAAATGCGGGAATGAATTTGAGCTGTTAGTTTTTAAAAGCGATGAACCGCAATGTCCTCAATGCGGTGCGAAAGACCTGAAGAAGAAGATGTCCTCTTTTGGATTTTCTGTGGGATATAAGTTTACATCATCGTCGGGCGGACAGGGCTCTTCCTGTGCAACGTGCGGCTCGTCGAATTGCTCGTCATGCTCGTAGAAAGCATGAGTAATTAAGTAATTAAGTAATTAAGTGATTGAGTAATTGAGTAAATAAGTAATTGAATGATTGAAGAATCATTTTTTTAGATTTTTGAAGGTTTTGTAATCACTCATTTACTAAATCACTAAATCACTCATATAAGACCAGATGGATCTCATACATAAAGTCAAAAAAACTATTGAAAATGAACCCCTCATCCAGGATGGAGACAATGTCCTCATCGGTCTTTCCGGCGGCATTGACTCAACTGCCTTATTGTATGTGCTGGCTGAGATAGCACAGCCGGATCGTTTCAAAATCGGCATTGCCCATGTAAATCACCTTTTGAGGGGCGAAGAATCCCGCAGGGACCAGCAGTTTATTGAAACACTTGCGCGGAAATTTTCCTTCCCCTGTTACGTGAAGACCCTTGATGTCAGAGCATATGCAAAAGAACGGGGCATATCGCTTCAGCATGCGGGGAGGAATGTAAGGTATAATTTTTTTTATGAAATTTCCGCGGAACATGCTTACGGCAGGATTGCAGTTGCACACAACCTTGACGACCGGGTAGAGACGTTTATTTTAAGGATGTTAAAGGGAAGCGGCATAAGAGGTTTAGCATCTATCCCCATAAAGCGCGACAGGATTATCAGGCCGTTCCTTGGCATATACAGGTCTGAAATTGAGGAGTATGTTAATGCCTCTTCAATATCCTATGTGGAAGATTCATCGAACAGCAAAATTATATATGAGAGGAATTATGTGAGAAAAGAGTTAATACCTCTCATGAAAAAGTTAAATCCCGCCTTCAAGGAAAAGATTTTTTTATTGCTGCACGATATGGCCGGCATTAACAGTTTCTTTGAAGAGAGGGCTGTGAGGTTTACAGAGAGCCATTTAAAAACTGAAGCACAGGATGCATGCCTTGAGATTAAAGCATTAAATGAATTAGATCCTGAAACGAGATTCAGAGTGATAGCCAATACCCTTGAACAGCTGGAGCCGGGGTTTATCGCACTCAGAGAGCATCACCGGCTGGTTGATAAAATATTGAGTGGAAGCAGGCCGAATCTGGCTGTTACCTTACCTCACGGCATAAAGGTAAAACGCACTTATGACAGATTGATATTTACAAATAAACAGGCAAAGCCTGTTATAAAAGATATTTTTCCCGTCAAGTCCGGCGAAAACAGATTGGAGCCTTTTAAGCTTACCCTTGATATCAAGCTGCTCGAGTTTGACGGCAATACTTTATTTGCTGAAAGGGCGCAGGAGGGGGCATTTGCCCTTGACAGAAATACCGCTTTTTTTGATGCGGATAAAATAGGCGGCCTGTGCGTTAGGACCTTCCGGGAAGGTGATAGATTCTTTCCCCTTGGAATGAATAATAATGTAAAGCTTAAGGATTATTTTATATCCGGCAAGATACCGAAAGAACAGAGAAGACAAATTCCGCTTCTCATTTCAAATGATGATATAATATGGATCATCGGGCACAGGATTGACGAGCGGTACAAGGTTACCGAACAGACAAAGAAGGTAATGCAGGCTGTTGTAAAATTATTATAGGAGATTGTTTTTGATAATAAGGGTTTCCAGCGAAAGCCCATGGGTCATTTTGATCCACGGATTCGGGGTTACAGAAAAGGTCTGGTTTTCTCCCCTTGATGAAAAAACTCGTTTTATCTCCTTCAAAACATTATTGAAAGACGAAAAAGAGGTCATACCCTTTGCTGAAAGATGCAACAGCCGCTCTTATAATATAGCGAGCTGGACACAGGATGTTGACAGTACAATAGATGAGGCGGCAATTGAATTGAAAGACCTCGTCGAATCGATTGAAAGCCGAAAAGTGGTATTCATAGCCCATTCAAGAGGCGGGCTTGTAGCGCGAAGGGCTATACAGAAATTCAACCTCAGCCCTGATGCCCTGATATGTCTCGCAACGCCGCACTTCGGGAGCAGATTTGCGGACATTGTCATGAAGCACAGGAAGTATGTTAATGTTTTTATCCGATCAATGAATGATTTTATGATACCGATAGAGGAACTTCATACTGCCTCTGATATCATCAGGGACATTAACAGGCCTGAAAATCTTGGATTGGAAATGCATGTGCCTCACTTTGACATATGCGGCGATACCACTACATATTTTACTATCTGCTTTTTCAATGTTATGAGGTCTATAGAGACTGTTTTTGGTAATCGTCTCATTCAGGAATGGAGGGAGGGTCATGGCGACGGTTTTGTTTCAATCGAATCTGCCAAATCACCTTTGACCCCTGACGAGAATTGTTTCAAATTGCCTGTTAACCATGCAAATATTTTGATTGACAGCAAAGCGTGGGGTATTGTAAATAGTATCCTTCAGCAGCACTACGTGCTGCAGTTTTGAGTGCTGAGTTTTGAGTTTTTAGTTAAAATTTCACCAAAGGAGTTTTGATATGTTATCAAAAAGGGCGAGCCTGTTAAAACCATCACCGACACTGGCAATAAACGCAAAGGAAAAGGCCCTCAAAGCCCAGGGGTTAGATATTGTAGGATTTGGAGTAGGGGAGCCGGATTTCGATACCCCTGATCACATAAAGCAGGCAGCCGTAAAGGCGATTCATGACAATTTTACGCGATATACACCCGCTGCCGGTATAGACCCTCTTAAGGATGCCGTGATTGAGAAGTTCAGGAGAGATAACGGCCTGGCATATAAGCGCGATGAGGTTATCATTTCATGCGGCGGCAAGCACAGTCTCTATAATCTCTTTCAGGCCATATTTCAGGAGGGTGACGAGGTAATTATACCTGCTCCTTACTGGGTCTCCTACCCGCCCATGGCAGAGCTTGCCGGGGCAAAGCCGGTAATCATGGAGACGTATGAAGATGAAGACTACCAGATTACCGCTGAGATGTTAAAGAAGTACATAAACAAAAATACAAAAGGAATAGTGCTCAATTATCCATCGAACCCGGCGGGTTCAGTATATTCCATTGAA
>CAYMTB010000288.1:0-4233 GCA_964393225.1 uncultured Syntrophorhabdaceae bacterium | reverse complement strand
ATTGTTCTTGAATTTATCATAATTGCCTACCCCCTCAATTTGATTTTATATCTCTATCAGCTTGTTTCAAGCCTAGGATATTTAATCATCGGGCCTTGAATCTTGATAGTTGTAAGACTAAAGGCCTGACACCAAAAAACAAAACTATAGACCTCCCTTAAAATAAATAAGCCAAACTCTCTCAAATTCATGATGATTGCCCTTAATGTTTATGTCAATACAGATACCCCCTCCAAAGTAACTTTTTGACATTTTTACAACTTCAGCCGTTCGCAATTTGCGAACTCTCATTCCAATTCGGCTGATTATCCTTTGTTAATGCACTATCACGCATACTGATAAAAGCATTTCACCTTCTTATACGATGCCCTGGATCAAGGAGAATGGATGTAATCGTCAACAAAGCCCATACAGTTGAAGCACATGATATTATTGGGTGAAATTTAACAAACAGGGATGTCACCTCCGGTTTAAAAACCCGTAGATATTACGGGATAAAAGTCGCAGGCAAGATGAACCGGGCAAGGGAATGCGCAGCGGAGGTTGTTTCAGTCCGCAGTAAACCGGTCGGGCTTTTGATGAAGCCGTATTTATGTGAAAGGTTTCAGGGAGAGCATTCAAGCCCTTATCCGCGAATAGCAGACCGGATATAACCCCGAGCCCGATATCCTGCGGAATTTACCTGAAGCATTTATCCTGTCAGCCCCCGGTCTATTCAGGTTTCCGGTTTTCCTTTTTGTCTCTTTTCCTATAACTTGCTCCTTCCAGTATTATGATTTCCGAGTTTTCCACCAGTCTGTCAGCAATGGCTGTTGCTATAACAGTGTCGTCGAATATGTTTCCCCACTCGGTAAAGGGAAGATTGGTCGTTATTATCGTGGAACCGGTCAGATGCCTTTGTGAGATAACTTGGAAGAACAGACTGGCCCCGTTTTTACCAAGAGACAGATATCCGATTTCATCGCAAACAAGGAGATCAAAGGATTTGTAGTAATTGAGCCTTTTGACAAGCATTTTAGCATCCGAGGCTAGAAGCTGGTTTATCATGTCCATGGTGGTGGTAAAGAGGGTCTTTATTCCTGCCTGTGTTGCTGCATAGGCAATGCATTTTGCAAGAAAGGTCTTGCCCATTCCGGGATTTCCTATGAGGATGATGTCCTTTTTATCATTGATGAACTCCAGGTCGAGAAGCTTGAGGATCCTTGCCTTGTGCTCCTTGCGGGAATTGAACGAGAAGTCAAAGCGGTCTATGGTCTGCTTTTCGGCAAGTCTGGAAGCCTTGAAGCAGGAATCTATTTTTGCTAGTTTCCTTTTTTCAATCTCCAGGTCAAGAAGATGTTCTATAGCTTTTAAAGCAGGCCAGTTCTTTTTTGCTGATTCTTCCAGTACCCTTTCAATGTTTTCGGTAAATGCCTTGAGCTTTAAGTCTTTGCATTTGCTAATGGTGTTTTCCATCATGATCTGCTCCTTTTAACTGCTATTGCGTCGTACTCGGCTAATGAGGGCATGCTGAGCCGTATCCTGTTGAACTCTTCCTTTTCCAGTCTGACCGGCAGATGCACCCTTACCGGCGTCATCTCCTGGTAGAGTATGTTTTCGATGTAATCAGCGCCATAGGCCTTCAGGTCGAGAGCCTTTCTTATTGCATAAAGAAGAGAGGGAACGCCGTATTCGTCTTTCAGGTACAAAAGCCTGGATATGTTTTTCTTAATAGGCTGTCCTGCATCGGCTAAAGCTTCAAGATAATCTGAAGCTTCATCGCCCATTGATGCAAAGACAGATATATCCCTGTCCCTTAAGAGCTTATTTCTAAGTCTTTTCACCAGTTCGGCGTGAGACGGGATTTCTATACGCTTCTTATATTCCCAGCACCTGCTGTGGACTGCAACCGGTTTGTCTTTATAAAATATGCTTATGATTTCATTATCAGCCTTCAGTATGAGTTGTTTGCCAACAGTCCATGGAGGAACAGTATAGAAGTTGTTGTCATATCTTACGGCGAAGTCCTTGTGGGCCATTACGCTTATGGTGTCCCTGCAGTCCGGAATATGTTCGGGCAAAGACCTCAGTCTGACGGAGAAAAACCTCTCAGCAGGTTTTTCTCCAGTGCCGCCGTGTATCCTTGCATTGGCTGTCTCATCCAGCCATTTCCGGACCTGTGAATTGGCGTCGGCGAGGTCTTTTATATCTCTTAACGGCCAGAAGTTCTGGCGTATGTATTTTATGCTTCTTTCTATCTTTCCTTTTTCCTGTGGTGATCTGACATTGCAGGCGAAAGGGGTTACCTTCAAAGGCCTTAAAAAATCAAAAAATGATTCATTGAACCTGACCACTCTTCCCTGTCTTTCAATAACCGCCGTAACCATGTTATCAACTACAACTTCCTGGGGCGTTCCCCCGAAAAAGTTAAATGCGTTTAAGAGACACTGATGAAGAACAGCCTGCTTCTGGGAATTTGTAAATTCAATGTAAAGCATTCTTGAGAATGATTCTGTTATGGCGAATGCATACAGCTTTTTCTTCGCATTGCCGTAGGAAATTGTACCGAAGTATCCCCAGTCTATTTGCATCTGTTTCCCCGGTGGTGATTCGAAACGTATGAAGGCCTTCTGGTTTACAACCTTCTTTGTTCCGATATAGTCCCTCATTATGGTGGAGCCGCCGTCATAACCCTTCTCTCTGATCTTCCTCAGGATCACTGTCGCCGGAACATAGGCATGCCCATCCAGAATGCTGTCAATGTCAGGTTTATAAGGGTCAAGCTTTGATGCCCTTGTTCTCCCGGCAGGCTTTCTGTCCGGATGCTTCAGGTAATGCCTCACCGAATCAACACTGACGCCTAAATCCGCCGCTATCTGAACGTTTGTCAGACCAAGGTGCTTAAGCCGGTGGATCTCGAAGACTTTCGTACAGTCAAGCATGCCAGACCTCACTACAGCGCATCATATGCATCCGTCCTTCTTGCCAGTCTGGCAGGTGCAGTCGGGGGAAGCTCCAGCACCTGGAATAACGTGCCGTCGAAAGCCAGAAGGTCTTTGCTGATTAATGAGTTCCGGGTCTCGATATAATCCTCGATATCCATTTCAAGGGTTATGCATATCCTGTCATAGCTGTAATAAGACAGACCGTTACGGTCTGAAACAATCACCAGAAACAGGTATAAAAGCAACTCCTTCTGGGACAGCGATTCCAGGAACCCATCTGTCATGAACCGTTGCGGTATGTAACTGAAACCCCCGTCAATTTTCCTTACCCTGTCATGCCTGAGTATCTTCTTCATGAGGTCGCCTCCTTTTATACCGGCATCTAAATTAAAGAGGCGTTTGAAGATATAGAGTCCTTCTTTGCAATCACCGACAACTCTTTATTATCACTGAATACACTGACGATTATCGCGTCCATCTTTGCAATCATTGGTATAAGGTAAAACGTGCCTTCAGGCTGGAACCGCCTGGCTCCTGACGCGTCCATCTTTGCAATCAAGGACGGGTTCCTCATCCTCCTGTTGCGGATTATCTGCAACTCCCGATTCCTTTTAGCCTTGTCAGAGTTCTTCTTCCTGTAGTTTTTCCAGTAACCGGGGTTGTTCCTGATCCATTCCTGCTGGCTTGTTTTATGGTTGAGGCGGTAACTTTCATCATTCGCCATCTTGTTTCTCTGCCAGGTTGATTTCCTCTTTCTCTGGCATTTAGGTCTACCGCAATAACTCTGGTTCTTATTTCTGGGGCTCCTAACGAATGTTCTCCCGCAGCATGCACAAATTACTTCCATCAGAATCCCCCGGTTTTTCCGGGCAGGAAAACCACATTGCAGATGAAATTAACAGCTTAAGGTCATAATGACATCTCGAACATCCTGTTTGGCTCATCAAGCGATAGCTCAGTCAAAACCAGATGAACCAGACAAACCAAATGGAATTCTTAAATGGAGGACTCTTGAACCAGATGCAGGTTTTTATTCCGCAGTTATACTACGACTTTTATCCCGAAACTTTCATAGGTAATTAACCCGGAGATGACACACGACTTAATGATTTTTGTCAATTGATGTATTGGGGGTCATTTTTCAGGATTTAGAGCGCCAATTTTGGATATATTTACGATCGGTCATCTTTTTTGATCCCCTTTTTCCGTGTTTTGGACGCACCTGTCCCTCGAATCAGAAAGCACAGTTCAAAGCGACTTCCTTATTGTAACCCTTGAGAAGATTAAAGCAGACCGCTTTAAAACAGTA
>CAYMTB010000287.1:0-4254 GCA_964393225.1 uncultured Syntrophorhabdaceae bacterium | reverse complement strand
ATGTGTTACAATTGAAAGTTGTGTTATCAATTTATCTACCTTTTGCTAACGGACGATCAATCGAAGCGCAGAAAGGCTCAAGGCCGCAAATAAACAAATCGATACAGGATTTGCAAAAAAAGAGAAAAAAACTATGACGACAGAAAGCAAATTGCCTTCAATGAAAATAAAAGGGAAAACCATAGAATTCCCTATCATTCAGGGTGGGATGGGGGTTGGCGTATCCCTCTCTCCTCTCGCCAGTGCTGTTGCAAAAGAGGGAGGGGTCGGTATTGTGTCGAGCGCTGCCCTCGACAGGCTTGTTACAAAAAGGACTGGCAAACCGCATAATACATATGAAGCAACACTTGAAGAAATATCTCTTGCAAAGGCCAAAGGAGGTATTGCAGGCATAAATATAATGGTTGCCCTTGGTAGAGACTATGATGATTCTGTTAAGGGTGCAATTGATGCAGGTGCAGATGTTATTATTGCCGGTGCAGGCCTGCCCCTCGGGCTTCCAAGCATTAAAAAACCGGGAGATACCGCTCTTATTCCCATTGTATCTTCAGCCCGTGCACTTGAGCTCATATGCAAAAAATGGGAAAGATTGGGTTACAGACCGGATGCAGTTGTACTTGAAGGTCCCCTTGCGGGCGGGCATTTGGGATTCAAGTTCGAAGACATCGCTCTTGAATCGAACAGACTTGAAAACCTCTTCCCCCCCGTGAAAGAGGTATCTCTGCGGTATGGTGGATTTCCCGTGATTGTGGCGGGCGGTATCTATGAGCACATTGATATTGTCCGGTTTCTTGAGATGGGTGCAGATGGCGTCCAGATGGGGACGAGGTTTCTTGTAACTGAAGAAAGCAGTGCAACACCAGCATACAAACAGGCTGTTATCGATGCCAAAAAAGAAGATATTCTTGTTGCAAACAAGCCCGGTTCTCCTTGCGGTTTGCCCTTTATGGTGCTGAAGAATTCACCCATGTTCCGTTCCGCCCTTGAAAGAAAAAGAAAACCACTGTGCGACAAAGGATACGTTCTCACGAAAGATGGGGATGGCAAATATACGCGGTGCAACGCAAAAAACGATAACGAAATATCATTCTGCATCTGCAATGGTCTTTTAAGCTCCGCCGGCTACAATCCGCAGACAGAAGAGCCGCTTTATACAGTAGGTGTAAACGGCTACAGAGTTGATAAAATTGTAAGCGCCAAAGAATTGATGGACGAACTGAAAGGTAAAAACCAAGAGGCACAGAAGTAAATTCTTTCCGTTTTCACGTTTTTGCTGCTCTCTCCTTTTCCTCATTTACTCAATTGCTTATTTACCCGATCACTTAATTACTTACTTACTCAACCACTCACTCACTTTGCTTACTCAACTGCCTTTTAAGGAGGCCTCCAAGCATAAGTCTGCAGCATTCTTCAGGCGAAAAAAGATTGTCAGGATCAACAACGATGGATAGGATAAATCCCCGCAGGGTTCCCATTATGATCTTTGCCGCTTCTTTTGCATTGCATTCCGTGAAGACCCCTGATTGTATCCCCCGCGCAACAATGCCTTCTATGATGTCTCTCTGTTCTTTGAAAAATTCCCTCTTTATATCAATCGCAAAGGCGAATCCGTGCTCCCTGCCCTGGGTAAGTATGAGTTCCTTATGGGTCTTTGCATACTCAAGATACATTCTGATAAACGATGAGATTGCCTTGACAGGGCCTTCAATTTCGCTGATTGATGTTTTTACCTGAGCGGAAAAATCATCAAACCTTTCTTTTATAAGGGTCAGGTAAAGCTCTTCTTTGTTCGTGAAATAAAGGTAAACACCACCAATACTAATCTGGGCAGTAGAGGCAATCATCCTCATACTGGCCCCTTTATAACCGTATTCAGAAAATACTTTAATGGCTGCGGTTAAAATTCTCTTTTTTGAATTAATTCCTGAACGTTTGTTCATATGAATGATTGCTCAGTCTATAAAAACCGGGGAAGCATGTCAATAGTATTTTAGGCGGGGAGCGTGGAGTGGATAAAGCCTATTCCCCTTTTGCTCTTGGTTGTCTGCTGATTTTGCTATAAGCCGAAGAGCATTGCTACCCGGTATGCTATCATCCCTCCGAAATACGAGATAAGCAGCATTGCAATGAAAGATGCGGAGAACCATTTCCAGCTTCCCATCTCTTGTTTCATAACAACGATTGTCGGCAAACAGGGTATGAAGAGCATTAAAGAAACCAGGAAAGAGAGAGCTGAGGCATGGCTTATGAGGTTTGGCAAAACAGCCCTCAATCCATGCTCCCCTGCGTTGTAGAGTACGCCGAGTGTGGCGATGGCATTCTCTTTGGCAATAGCGCTCGATAGCAGCGCCACCAGCATCTTCCAGTCAAGGCCAAGGGGGCTGCCTATCGGCTCAATAAATTGTCCGACCCGGCCAAGTATGCTGTTCTCAATCCTTCCTCCGGGAACATTGGATAAAACCCATATCACTATTGAAAATACGAGGATCACCGTTCCCGCTTTTTTAATAAATGAAACCGTTCTGCTCCATATGGCGAAAACAATAGTTTTAATATCAGGCTTATGATAAAGGGGCAATTCCATAATAAAAGGTATCGGCTCATCTTTGAGCATAAATCTGTTGACAAGCATGCCTGCAATCCCTAAAGCAATCAAATTTGAGGCAACAAGGGCCCATGAAACGATCATCGCCTTTTCCCCGAATACTGCAGCAGTGATAAACGTCAAGGCGGCAAGTCTCGCTGTACAAGGCACAAAGGGCGTAAGGAATATGGTCAGAAGTCTCGCCTTTTTTGACTCCACTATCCTGGTGCCGAGAATGGACGGCACATTACACCCGAAGCCGAGGCACATGGGCAAAAAACTTTTACCGTGGAGACCGATAACATGCATAAACCTGTCCATGACAAAGGCCGCCCTTGCCATATAGCCCACGTCTTCAAGAAAGGCCATTGCAGCAAAAAATATGATAAGGAGCGGAACAAATGTGAGTACTGATCCCGCACCCCCTATAATGCCATTTACGAGAATCCCTTTAATCCAGAATGGTGCATGAAACAGCCATGTCTCCATTGATTGTCCGAAAGAACGCATCACAGATTCGAGCCACTTCTGTGCCGGAAATCCGATCATAAAGGTCAGGGTAAAAACAAATCCAAGGATTCCCAGAAGGACCGGGATTCCGATAATGGGCCTTGTAAGCACATGGTCTATCCTGTCGGTTATCAGCACCTGTCCCATTTTAAACCGGGAAATTGTGGCACGCGTTACATTTTCGATCCAGTCATAGCGTCCGCCCACAACAGCTCGGAGGGCATCTTCATGTTTCACGAGCAGGGCAAGGACTTCGTTCCAGGCACTGACAGGCATGATCTGCCGCATTTCCGCAGTAACTTCGGTGTCTCCTTCCATAAGCTTTATAACAGTCCACATCTCCTGGTGCGGTGGCGGAACATGTTCTTGTACGAGATCAACCAGTTTATTGAATATATCCTGATGATCCTCGCTCACTCCCGGCATCTTTGGATTGTATATGAACCTGCCTTTTGCAAGGTCTATAACTGTCGTGAGAAGCTCTTTTATGCCCCTGTTTTTTGTAGCAACCATGGGAACAACCGGTACATTAAGGGATTTCTGGAGGGCTTCAACGTCAATATGGATCCCCTGTGACTCTGCCACATCAATCATATTCACACCCACAACCACAGGAGGCCCGAGGATGAGCAATTCCGAAAGCAGGTAAAGGCTCCGCTCAAGCGCTGAAGCATTGACAATCATGATGATCGCATCAGGGTGCTCATGTATGATGAAATCCCTTGCAACCCTTTCTTCCTCTGAAAAAGCACTGAGGCTGTATGTACCGGGGAGATCAACAATCTTAATGTCATAATCTTCCAGGACGTGAGCACCTTCTTTTTTCTCAACGGTTTTCCCCGGCCAATTCCCCACATGCTGTGAAAGCCCTGTAAGGACATTAAAAACTGTCGATTTCCCAACGTTTGGTTGTCCGGCAAGGGCAACGAGGAGTGTTTTTCTTGCCCTTACTTTTTCTGCTTCTTCGTCCGGGGTTTGTATTTTTGCGACGAGAATTTTGTGCGCCTCACCCCTTCCAAGGGCAACACGCGTATCAGAGGCAAAAACAATAATTAAACCGCTGATGTTTCTCAGGACCTTAATCCTGATACCGGGGACAATCCCCATACCTGCAAGTCTGCTTGAAAAACCTTCGCCTCCGGTAAGTGAGTATACTATGC
>CAYMTB010000286.1:0-4280 GCA_964393225.1 uncultured Syntrophorhabdaceae bacterium | reverse complement strand
AGTATATCGGGTGCCAGGTCGGCAGCCGATATGATAAAACCGTCCATCTTTTGTCCGCTTTTGTCGATCGAAGCTTGTCCCGTTAAATGTATCTGTCTTCTCATTTAACCGGGGCGGGCGGTTAAAAACAAAAAGGCACCTTTTTAGGGGTAAAAACAGCACTTTAAGCCCTTGGAATACAGTTTTAAGTTTTAAGTGTTAAGTTAAAAATATCAATTCGCATAACACAATCCTTAACCCTTCACGATTTCCGTTATTCGATTTACGATTTCCGTTATACAAATAACTCAACACTCAAAACTCAACACTCAACACTGCCTTTATTGTACTTGGTCCGACCCCAAATACCATCCAATGCTGCAGGAGGTTCCCCATGCTTAACATAACGGTTAAAAAAGAGATCATTAATCAGATTGGGCGGCTCGATTACGAGCACCAAAAACGTGTACTTGATTTTGCCCGCGCCCTTGCCGTGACCAGCCCGAAAGGCGTCCCGGGTAAGCTCCTTCTTTCCTTTGCAGGGACCATTCCCGCTGATGATCTGAAAGCCATGGAACAGGCCATAGAAGACAATTGCGAAAAGGTAGACCTGAATGAGTGGTAAATATCTGCTTGATACTAATATCGTGATTGCCCTCTTTTCCGAAGACCCATCCGTCCAAAAACGTATTGCCAGGGCGGGAGAGATATTCATACCGGCCGTTGTTATCGGTGAACTTTTTTTCGGTGCTTTTAAATCTGCGCGGCCCAAAGCAAATTCCACACGTATAGAAAATTTTGCTGCCGTTAATACAATCCTTGCGTGTGACGTCGGTACGGGTAGAGAGTACGGACACATCAAGAAGTTCTTGCATGAAAAGGGGCAACCTATTCCGGAAAACGATATTTGGATTGCTGCCCTGGCAAGAGAACATGGTCTGACTTTGGTCTCACGGGATGAGCACTTTAAGAATATTGATGTACTGAAAAGAACTGTATGGTGATGTTTCACAATTAAATCTTAATTCCTTTCCCCTTCACGATTTCCGTTATTCGATTTACGATTTCCGTTATACAAATAACTCAAAACTCATACGGTTTAATCCCGATTGATGAGGGACAACTCAACACCCAACACTGCCTTTTATGGTTTGGTCCGAAAACATGCTATACTATAATAAGATTAATAAATGGAGGTGCAAATGATCAGGGCGAGTTTTGTGGTGAAACTTAACGATCTTGATTCAAGCCTCATTGAAAAGCTGAGGAGTGTATTTAAAAACGATAATGTTGTTGAGATTAATATATCGGACAGTCTTGATGAAACAGAATACTTAATGTCAACTCCAGCAAATCGTGAATCCCTTGAAAGATCGTTGGAACAGCTCAAAAGACGTGAATTCGTATCGATTTCTGCCGGTGAACTATAAGGCATGATTAACTTCACAAAAGAGGCATGGGAGCAGTACACATACTGGCAAAATGTCGATAAAACAATGATAAAAAATTAATAATCTCATAAAAGACTGCATGAGAAGCCCCTTTAAAGGAATCGGAAAACCGGAGCCACTAACAAAAAATCTCTCCGGGTTCTGGTCAAGAAGGATTGATGATGAACATAGACTTGTTTACAAATACGAAAATGGAGAGTTGTATATTATATCATGCCGGTTCCATTATTGATGTGTTGGCCAGCTCGCTTTTTTGACCCTTTCCTTAAAAGGAATCTTTTTGATGCCAAAAACAGCACTTTAAGCCCTAAAACAGGCCATTTTTCACACATAAAACACATGATATCAATGGGTTGACTTGGTCCGACCCCAAAGATTATAAGGAGGTTAGAAAATGAATACCCTGAAGCAAGAAGCATTGGTAGCTATCACACAACTACCCGACGCGGCTGACATCGATACAATCATGTATAAACTCTATGTGGTTGATAAAGTAAGGAAAGGAAGAGAAGCCGTTGAAAAAGGTGAAACGATAACTGCGGAAGAATTGATGCGAGAAATAGAATTATGGTGATCTGGACCATCCCTGCAAAGTCTGATTTAAGAGCTATTCATGATTTTATTGCTTCCGATTCAAAGTATTATGCAAAAAAAGTGGTCCAGGATATTATAGATAAAGCAAACATTCTCGGAAAGCTTTCAATGATTGGTAGAAAGGTGCCGGAGATTGATGACGAAAACATACGTGAAATATTTGCATACTCATACAGGATCCTCTACGAAATTAAATCTGACAATGTTTACATTATTGGGATCATTCACGGTAGGCGCGATTTTATATCCACGCATGTATACAGGATCAAAGAGCTGGACAATCGATCATAAATACTGTGACGTTCAACAAACCCAATGAGCTCTACAAACTCTACAAACCCGAATTCATCACCTGCCCTTTCCTTAAAAGCATCTTTTTGATGCCAAAAACAGCACTTTAAGCCCTTGGAATGCAGTGTTGAGTGTTGAGTGCTAAGTTTTGAGTGAAAAGACGCAAAACAAATTCAAGAAAATTGATGAAAGAACATTTGAATTTGCATGACTCCCACTGCCTTTATAAGGCTTGCTTGCCGACTTTTTTTACCAATCACGATATGAAGTATGCTAAAATCATAAGAAATCTTTAAAATTAGAGGCCAATCAATGGGAAAGCAATATAAAGAACGTATCTTTATAAATCCAAATATACACTTTGGAAAACCTTGCATCGCCGAAACGAGAGTTCCGGTAGAGAATGTTTTAGAACTTGTCCAGGAAGGGGTGTCGTTTAAAGAAATAATAAAAAAATATTACCCTGACCTGAAAATTGAAGATATAAAAGCTTGTGTTCAGTATGCCGTAGACATAGTACGATCCGAGGAAATACACGCGGAAGTTGCATAAATGAAGTTTTTAGCCGATCAGGATGTCTATTGGTTGACTATTAAAGAATTAAGAAAATGGGGGCACGAAGTAATCACAGCCAGAGACCTTGGTATGCAGAAAGCATCTGATGATGATTTATTGGATAAAGCCAGGGAACTTTCCTTTATACTCTTAACGAGAGATAAGGATTTTGGGACGCTAACTTTTTTAAAAGAAGCAATCTCTACTGGAATAGTATTTTTAAGATGCTCACCATCAAACCTTGACAAGGTTCACCAGGTATTATTCAAGCTTCTCTTGGAACATAGCGAAGAAGAATTGAAACATTGTTTTTTGGTTGTAGAACCAAACCGCTACCGTATGCGTCGATTATAGCACTTGTTGAACAATATCAACTATCCAACTTTATAAAATATTTACAGTCTACCCTCAAACGTCCTTAACCCAATGAACTCTATTAACTCTACAAACTCATCACTCATCACCTGTCCTTTCCTTAAAGGCATCTTTTTGATGCCAAAAACAGCACTTTAAGCCCTGAAACAGGCCATTTTTCACACATAAAACACATGATATCAATGGGTTGACTTGGTCCGACCCCAATTCCCATTGCTCCTCAGTTTGCCCATGTCACCATACATTAATTTAACCGATCAGGAATTAGTTGCCAGAACAATCGTAAGCTTTTACATGGATAAAAATTGGGTGTAAATCTAATGCATTGTCTCTCGCAGAGCCCGCAGAGTTCGCAGAGAAAGATAGAAGATATTGTCGTCAGAAGTAAGAGAAACCAACATTCTGCCGACACTCTCAAGCACCTGGCGGTGCTAAATTTTACCCGCAGGGTGTGCGGGTTTGCTGGTATGAATCATTCTCTCATACCGGCAAAAAACTATTCCTCCGAAAGCTTTCTCATCCCCCTCTGCGTCTCGAACGAACGAAGAGAGTGGGCGAGAGATAAGATTTATGATTTCAGATTTTACTCTCCGAGGTGAAGGATGAAAAAGGACAATTTGGAAATGTTGCTGGAAAACATAAATGAGAAGTTTGATCTGGTCTTAGAGGGTCGCAGCGCCCTGAGTAAAGAGATCAGAGAAACACGTCAAGAATTCAACGAAAAACTTGATCTGGTAAATTTCAAAGTAGATACATTACATCAGAGAGTTGAGAATGTCCGCGAAGAGTTGACAGATAAGATTGATGCCGTTGATAAGAAACTCTCAGACAAGATCGATGCCGTTGACAGGAAAGTGGATGTTGTTGCTGAAGATCTTACTGCCCACCGCCGTGATACAGAAGTTCATGAAAAAAGATACAAAGTTTCCGACGGTTAATGGGTAAAAACAAAAGCCCTTTCCTTAAAAGCTCCTTTTTGATGCCAAAAACAGCACTTTAAGCCCTAAAACAGGCCATTTTTCACACATAAAACAC
>CAYMTB010000285.1:2138-4281 GCA_964393225.1 uncultured Syntrophorhabdaceae bacterium | reverse complement strand
ATGCAGTCCGTTGTAATGGCAATGTCGCTGCACCGGTTTCTTAGCCGAACCACCTTGTCAATATATTCATCGGCAGTATAACCTCTGTTCATAAGCTTCAATACGCTGTCTGATCCTGCCTGAAAAGGAAGATGTATCTGTTCGCACAGCTTGTCAAGCATTCCGAAGCAGTTAATAAGTTCAGCGGAGAGGTCCTTCGGGTGTGATGTGACAAACCGGATCCGCTCAATCCCGTCAATCCCGTTTATTTTTTCAAGAATCTCAGGAAACGATATATCTTTGCTGCCCCTGTTGTAGGAGTTTACGTTCTGGCCGAGGAGCGTTACCTCTTTTATGCCCTTTCTGACGAGGCCTTTGATTTCGTTCAATATGTCGCTGCTCTCCCTGCTTACCTCTCTCCCTCTTACATGGGGGACCACGCAGTAACTGCAGAAATTGTTACAGCCTTTCATGATGGTAACGAACGCCTTAACGCCATTGTTTTTGTTTCCCGTTGCAACGAACACAGAAGGGTGATACCCGTTTTCTGAAAAGTCAAGGAAATCGGTCTTCCGGGCTGCATGCTCGACAGCCTCTGTAATTTTATGGATACTTGAAGGTCCAAGCGAGAAATCGATAAAGGGCAGCCTCTTCTTGATTCCCTCTTTCTCAAGCTGGGCGATACATCCTGTTATGCCAAGTATTTTGCCCTGTTTAGTTTTTAAGTCTTTCAGCCTGCCCATACGGCTGTAAAATTTCTGCTCGGCCTTTTCTCGCACGCAGCACGTATTTACAATAATCACATCGGCATCAGTCGTGTCTTTTGCCGGTTCAAAACCGCCGGTTTGGAGAAGATGATCCATCTTTTCCGAATCATGCTCATTCATCTGACAACCGAAGGTCTCAATATAAAATTTCATCCTGAAATACTCCTAAAATACCTTTTGAATATATCAATAGAGTTATTACTCGTTATATCTAGGCCCAACGGTGTAATTGAAGTATAGCCCTTTTCAATTGCATAAAAATCTGTGCCTTCAATGCTTTCAAAGCTTACACCATTTCCGCCGATCCAGTAATATTTGCCTCCTCTCGGATCGACCCTTTCAATAACCGCATCATTATATATCCTTTTTCCGAGCCTTGTCACCATAAAACCTTTTATATTGCGCTGCGGGATATTGGGGATATTGATGTTTAAAAACGTTTGATCAGGGAAGGTAACATTCCTGGATTTTTCAATAATTTCGTTGATAACTGCAATCGCATCGTTAAAAAGATAGTCTGCCCGTGCACCGATAGAGATTGCCATGGAGGAGATCCCGAGGAATGCCCCTTCTTTTGCCGCTGCAACGGTGCCTGAATAATTTACATCCTGCCCCATATTGGGACCCTTGTTAATCCCTGAAATGATAAGGTCGGGTTTTTTCCGGAGGAGAACCCTGATTCCCAGCAGCACGCAGTCAGCAGGGGTGCCGTTCGTAGAGAAGAGACCTTTACCGACTTCTTTTATCCTCAAGGGCTTATGGATAGTCACTGCATGTCCGATACAAGTTCTTTCTCTTTCCGGCGCAATAGTACATACTTCATGTTGTTTTGAAAGGCGGTCTTTAAGCAAAACAAGACCTTCAGAGTCGATGCCGTCATCATTAGTTAAAAGGATTAACAAAAAGACCATCCCGGGTAAGGCTGTCAGCGGTAAGTGGCCGGCTATCAGCAACAAAAGCGTTGATTGCGCGGTTATTGTGGACTGTTGATAGCTGTAAGCCAAAATAATATCGGGGCGACTGGATTTGAACCAGCGGCTTCCTGCACCCCAAACAGGTGCTCATAAAAATATCCAAATCATTCCATAATGTTATGAAGCACAAAATGACCGCGACGGTCATTACAGTTTTCAGCAAAATCACAAATCATAGACATTTCTCCTTTTTAGCATGGTGCTCCAGGGAAGTGCGTATATCGTTCCCTACTTGTTTCCCAATATTATAGTGGTCTATTCTTTTATTATCAACATTTAAAGCAGATGTTGCTGGTTTTTAGCATATTATCGATTTTACTGATCCCCTCTTCAGTTACAGAAACTGAAAATCAGTCTACGCCAGAGATCCGGTATTTTGTTTTAAATTTTCTGTTGGCATAAAGGCTGAACAAATATCTTGTA
>CAYMTB010000285.1:0-2038 GCA_964393225.1 uncultured Syntrophorhabdaceae bacterium | reverse complement strand
ATTTTTAAATGCAATCTTTTCAGCGACATCTTTTCGTAGTGTTTTAAAAACAATGCTACGAAATGTATCCATTACCCTGTCGTATTCGTTAAAACGGCCGGTGTTTGCATCCGACCCTATAACAAACCTGTCAGGGAATGCCTCAAAAAGGTTTTTCCATTCCGGCTCAAGTATGCCTCCTGACCTTGAAGGATCATACATAATGGCGTCCAGATACCCCGTCATGTGATACCTGCCACCCGGCTTTGATTGGACAAGGTCAAAATAGAGATTCGGGTATTTCTTTAAAAGTTCGCGGATCGTTTCGGTACTGGTGAACCTTTTCCATGTCTTCGGATTCCGGTTGCGGCCTACGTGACACCAGATGACCTTTGCCTTCGGGTATTTGGCAAGCACCCTCTCTAGTTCCGGAGGCAGTGCGTCCTCTGCCTCGTGATGGAGAAGAAAAGGAATACCGGTCTGACTTGAAAGCCTGAATACTACGTCGAAGGCTTCAGAATCCACAGGCATATGGATATCCCTGCTATTGGTGCTCGGATTGGTAATGCCTTGCCTCAAATTCACCCATAGCAAAATATTTTCCTGACAGGACATCCTTTTCGAGCTTTTCGAGAAAACCTCTATCACTGCTGTGCCAGAGCTTACCATCGCCGTGGACTGTTGTCGGCACAAACCTGTCAGGATAAAGTTCGTTAAGCCTTATAGAGGCTACACTGCCAATGCGCTCGTTTGGTCCGACCCATATCAATGCAACGCCGTTTTTGTCCATAGCGGCCACAAGCCTCTCATTTTCGATATTGCCTCCATGGTGATATTCCACATCGATAACAGGCAGTACACCCTGTTTAAGCATGCCCTGGATCCTTCCCCTGAATGCATTTATCTGTTCGTCTCTTTCAAGTCCAAAGACAGCTGCTTGCATAAGGAAAAACAGAACTAAAGTAAATAATATCGTTTTTTTCATTTTCTTATGGGACAGGAGGAAGCAAGTTTCTTTTCATAGATTCAACGGTCTCCCCTTCTTATAGATCAATAACCATATCAATGGTATCAGGAAATATCTTCCGTGCAACGTCCTGGGCTTTCTCTCTCTTCTATCGTTTTATACATTTCTGCATCGAAGTAAACAAGGGCCAATCTCTTTGCCCTGGATTCTTTTGCTATTTTTGCTGCTACTGCCGGTTCATCATTTATCTCAGAGATTGTATTTCTTTCTAAAAAACTCATATGCTTCCATGATT
Source organism: uncultured Syntrophorhabdaceae bacterium (assembly GCA_964393225.1). Taxonomy (GTDB): domain Bacteria; phylum Desulfobacterota; class Syntrophorhabdia; order Syntrophorhabdales; family Syntrophorhabdaceae; genus MWEV01. The sequence continues at coordinate 797 of CAYMTB010000285.1, read as the reverse complement.
GCTTTAGTCTTTCTCTCTGCCATTTCCTGAAATTCTATCCCCAGGTGCTGTACTTTGTCGGGGTGATATTTAGCAAGGAGTTCTTTGTACTTTTTTCTTATATCGGCCGGACTGTCTCCGGTTGCGACCCCCAAAATTTGCCGATACCCCTCTTCTGTATTTGCATATTCCTGGTGCTGGTAGCCGACGCTTTCATTTCTTTGGAGCTTCACCTCTTTGAGCAGTCTCATTAAGTAACGTAAGATGAAGTAGCAAACAATGACGAAAATGATGATTGACACAAAACGCATCATCGACTTTTCCCCCGGACTTCTACTATATGTTTCATGATCACTCGGATGCCTCAATCTTTTTTAAAATAGGGTTATCGGCCAGGAATATATTGACGGTTTCGGCCTCATCATCAAAAATAAGAACTGCCGATCCGTTTTCAAGCTTATGTCTTACCTGTCTGAACTTTGTTTCATAAGAAACCTCTTTCTCTCCATAATCAGTACCGTCTCTTGAAATAAATTCTTCAATAACGCCTTGTATGGCTTCAGGACTGAGCCTATCGACTGGAATTATATGGACAGGCATTTATCTTTTTTGCCGGTAACTCACATTTTCTTTGCCGCTTGATACAGCAAGGTTCTTTAATCCGTTCATTGCAAACTCTTTCTCGTATTTATCAGCAAATGGTTTTTCCTTAAGAAAAAGCTCTTCATCAGACATCTTTTCTACTACTACTTCTCCATATTTATTCTCCATATCACGTCTGGAGAGGTTAAAGATGAGTTTTTCCCAGAAGGTGTTGT
>CAYMTB010000284.1:0-4290 GCA_964393225.1 uncultured Syntrophorhabdaceae bacterium | reverse complement strand
CTGATTTTCATAACCATTGCTATTTCATCACACTCAGGGAATTTGGGACATTTAATGCAGTCCGACCATATCTTCTGCGGAAGGTCCTTTTTGTCAACGATACTGAAGCCGCACTTTTTAAAAAATCCATCTTTATAGGTAAGAAGAAAGACTTTGTCTACCTCGAATTCTTTCGCCTCCTCAAGACAGGCGTTCACAATCTTCCGGCCGATACCCCTTTTCCGCGATGATTCCACAACGCAGACCGACCGTATCTCGGCAAGATCTTCCCAGCATATATGGAGGGCGCCCGTACCGGCAATCTTTCCATCCTCAACATAAACGAAATAATCTCTCAGGTTATCGTACAATTCACCCAGCGATCTCGGCAGCATCTCACCGTTTGATGCGGCTGTATTCACGATACTATGTATCTGCTTTATATCCTTAATTGACGCCTTTTTCAGCATTATACAACATCTCCTCTGCTTTTTGGATTGTTAAATCAGTAATGGTAATACCTCCCAGCATCCTTGCCACCTCTGAAACCCTTTCGTCCTTAGGGAGTCTCCTTATGCCCGTTGTTGTTGTGTCCTTCTCCTGATATTTTTCCACCAGAAAGTGATGATCCCCGTATACGGCAATCTGGGGAAGATGGGTAATACATATTACTTGATGGTATTTTGCAAGTTCTTTTAATCTTTTACCAACAAGGTCAGCTACTTTACCTCCAATACCTGCGTCAATCTCGTCAAATATAAGCGTTTTTTCCTCATCTCCACCAATAACCCGCTTTATGGCAAGCATAATCCTCGACAACTCTCCTCCGGATGCAATCTTCCTGAGGGGTTTAAGCTGCTCTCCGGGGTTTGTGCTTATCAAAAACTCTATGTCATCCTTCCCTTCTTCATCTATGGTGCCTTTATCGGCAACAGAAACTGTGAATTGAATGCCCTCCATAGAGAGGTAGCCCAGCTCGCTTATTATCGATTTTTCAACCTTCCCGGCACCTTCCTGTCTTGCTGCAGAAAGCCTCTCTGCAAGCACCCCTGTTTCTTCTGCGAGCAATGCCTTTCTGCTCCCAAGCTCTGCAATATCAGTTGACAATGTTCTGAGATAGAGAAGCCTTTTCCCGGCCGCCTCTTTGTAGGATTGAATATCTTCGTATGTTTTTCCGTATTTTTCCTTGAGTATGTATATTCTTGATAATCTGTCTTCAAGGTTTTGAAGTTCACCAGAATCAACGGAGAGACCTTTTTCTATTTCCTTAACATGAATGAGGATTTCCTCCACATCAAAGGAGACTGATTCGATCCTTTTTTTTAACCCTTCGATTGTTTCGATATGACTGAAGGGTTTGAGCAGGGCCAGACAAGTCCCGAACATCGTATGCACAGAACCGTCACCCTCATAAAGGCCTTCTGAAATCCCCAGGAGGCAGTTTTTAATCTTCTCCGCATCCTTCAAAATTTTAAGCTGCTCACGTATCTGCAATTCCTCGCCCTGTTTTATATTTTCCCTTTCAATCTCGTCAATCTGGAATTCCAGTAAGGCGCTCTCCTTATCCCTGCCTTCTACCTCTCTTTTCTTCGTCTCCAGTTTTGTGCTGACCTCTTTCAGTTCTTTCACCTTCATGGCAAGGGCACCCCTTTCGCTGTTGAGCGAAAGGAGATTATCTATAACCCCGATATAACTTCCCTTATCGAGGAGATCTTGGAATTCATTCTGACCGTAAATATTGATAAGCCTTTCCCCCAGATTTTCCAGTCTGGCCAGTGTGACCGGGTCATCATTGAGAAACCCTCTTGATCTTCCCGATGCATTGATAACCCGTTTCAAAATAAATTCTTCTTCACCTTTGAAAAAATGTCCCATTACCTCTGCCTGCAGCGCACTGCTTCTTACCATTTCAGAGGATGTCTTTGCACTCATTAATGTGGACAAGGCATTAATTATTATGGATTTTCCCGCACCGGTCTCTCCTGTAATCACATTAAAACCGTTTTCAAACTCAACCTGCAGTTTGTCAATGATGGCAAAATCTTTCACCCTGAGAAGAGAAAGCATTACTACCTTTCCCCCCATTTCAATTTTGTTCTTAATATTTCAAAGTACCCCTTTGATGAAGACTTGATAAGGTTTACGATACGTGACGACTGCTTAACTACGACTTCATCCTGAAATTCAAGCGGGAATCCGATTTGTCCGTCAAGTGTGAGCACAACACGTTCGTCCCTGGAAAGTAAAATAGCCCTTATAGTGGTATCCTCCGGGAGGATAATGGGCCGGTTTGTGAGCGTATGGGGACAAATAGGTGTAACAATAATATTTTTCAGAGACGGATACAGGATAGGCCCCCCTGCCGAGAGGGAATAACCCGTGGAACCCGTAGGTGTTGAGAGTATAAGACCGTCCCCCCTGAAGGTGGCAAGATAATCGTTATTCACATATGTCTCAATATCAATAATCCGTGCAAGGGCATCTTTGGTAATCACTGCATCGTTAAGTATGGTAAATTCAAAGACCTTTTCTTTGTCGCGGTTTACGGTTACATCTATCATGATCCGCTTTGAGATGTTGTATCTGCCCTCAATTACTGCATTCAGCATGGCAGACAGCTCCTCCACGGAACTTTCTGTAAGAAAACCAAGACTGCCCAGATTTATGCCGAGGATCGGCACATTATTTCCCCTTCCGTGCCTTGAGACACTCAGGAGGGTGCCGTCACCTCCAAGGACTAGGATAAAATCTGCACCTTCACCGATATGCTCGATTTCTACCTGTTTTTTGTACCCTAAGGAGCGGGCCGACTCCTCATCCAGATATATGTCATTGTCCTTTCCGATTTCATCGATGACATGCTGCGCAAGCTTTATTGCATCATCCTTTTTTTTCTTACACACAATGTGGATTTTCTTCATAATTAACACCTTTTAAATTCCGTGATGCGTGAATCGTAATTTGTAATTCTTAACTCTTCATTTTAAATTCTCAATTCTAAATTTTAAATTCCCAATTCTTTCCCGTATTTCTCTTTCAAGTGCTTCGAAAGTTCACTGAGCAGCCTGAATGAACTCTCAACGGTAACTGTTTTATCAGGATTAAGGAGGTTGCATGTTGCCGGAGCAAGCAGACTGTTTTTTACAATTAAACCCATATCAAGCCCTTTTTCCTCCAGTACTTTCCACATTGTTTCAAGCCTTTTTGAAATGGTTTTAACATCTTCCTGTGAAAATTCCTCAAAATATGTGGGCACAATCCCCCAGCTTATGATGTTCCCTTTCTCGATAAAATCCTTTGTACCCGGATATGTAACAAAAATGTCTCCGAAGGCATATGCATTGAGCGACAGTATTTCAATATTCAATGACAGGAGGAAATCCCAGTCAGGCCGCCCGCAGAGGTGGAGTCCCCTGGGGCCTTCGATGCCGTCAAAAAACTCTGTCAGTTCTTCTTTTGCCTTCATGCTGTCATATCCGCACATGGCATTAAAAATGAACTCCAACCCGGGGTCATCGACCCAGACAAACGCATTCTCGTTCTTTTCTTTAAGTTCCCTGTACTGGGCATTCACCTTTTTCTGAATAAAAGAGAATGCAAGGGAACGCATTTCATCATTATAAACTATAGGTTTATCGTTCTCGTCAACAACTTTTAGTGTGAGGCTTACAGGACTTATGACCTGCCCTCTGATTGATGTAAAATGAGGCAGTTCTTTTGAGAGAAACTCCCTGTACACAGCCGAATATCTGTCAGACAATCCGAAAAATGCCGGATTGTCTTCATTTTCAAGGTATCGGGGAATATCGTCCATAAATCTGTTTGTATCAACATAAACCCTTGTACGCATTTCATCAATTATCGCACCGGGAAAATTTTCCATTGCCTGAACATACATATCCTCGTAAAATGAGAGTCGCGGTAACTGGGGCCAGAAGGGAATATCCATAGTGAGAGCAAGGTTTAGCGCAGAATGAACATCCTTATGCGGCATAATACCCATGGCCGTGGTGCACAAATTTCCGCTGAATTTTAAACGTTTAGCCACGTAAAATCCTTAACAGGAATGTATACGGTTGTCAATTTTTAAACGTATTTACCATCTTTATTTCTAACAAAAACGATATTTTTAACCTCTTGCGATTTTGCATATACTTCTACAACATATCCAACAAATGAGCTTCGTGGATAACTTTTGTTTCCTATAATCACATGTGTACTATCAATAGTAGCCTTAATTACCTGATTGTTGGTAGTAGAATAATAAAAATATCCTCACAACAAAAAGAAAATTAAAACAGCACCCACAAC
>CAYMTB010000283.1:0-4321 GCA_964393225.1 uncultured Syntrophorhabdaceae bacterium | reverse complement strand
TGACTGGTTATTCAGAAGAAGAATTGTCTCATTTGAATCCATTAAGCTGGTATGACGATAAGGCGGATATTGTCCGAGTGGAGGCAGTAATTAATGATGTCTTCACAAGGGGTTTTGGAGAAGTAGATGCTCCTATGCGGATTAAGAATGGCGAAAAACTGTTTATGCATTTTACCGGATCACGGATGATTATGGATGGGAAGAAGTACTTTATTGGGGTAGGCATTGACATTACCACCCGCAAACAGGCCGAGGAGACGATCAAGGCCTCCCTTCTGGAGAAAGAGACCCTCCTCAAAGAGATCCACCACAGGGTAAAGAACAACCTCCAGGTGATTTCAAGCCTCCTCGATCTGCAGTCCTCATATTTACAGGATGAAAAGGCCAAAGAAATGCTCAAGAACAGCATGGACCGGATAAGCACCATGGCCAAGATTCATACCATGCTCTATCAGTCTGAGGATATGGCAAGGGTTGATTTCGGAGGCTTCATCAGGGATCTGGCCGGCCGCTTACAGCAGTCTTGCATGATTGCAGCATCCCCCATACAGGTTCACGCAGATATTGCCGATATATCCCTGACCATAGAAACATCCATCCCCTGCGGACTTATATTAAACGAACTGGTATCTAATGCCTTAAAGCATGCCTTCCCGGAAAAGATGTTCAAGGTTCAGGGTTCAAGGTTCAAAGCAGGAGAAACAGGGGAGATAACCATTACCATGACGGAAGAGTCCACCCCTCCCTCCATAATTGAGCAATCCGACTCCACGCTCCACACTCAGGATTCAGAACCTCGAACATTGAACATAGAACATAGAACGCCTGCGAAGCAGGTCATCCTTACCGTCTCTGATAACGGGATCGGTTTTCCCGAAGGGGTGGATTTCCGTAATACAAAATCCCTTGGGTTGGAGCTGGTAAATCTCCTGGTGGGACAGATAAACGGCACCATCACTCTGACGGTCAAAGGCGGTACCACATTTACAATAACGTTTCCGGCAGCAAAGGGAGGATAAATGGAAAAGAAGAAGATCATGGTTGTTGAGGACGAAAGGATCGTTGCCCATAACCTTGCCATGCAGTTGACTGATCTGGGCTACGATGTGGTTGCAACCGCATACTCCGGTGAGGAAGCTGTAGACAAGCTCCAGGAGGTCCATCCCGATCTTGTGCTGATGGACATCGTTTTGGCCGGAGAGATGGATGGTATACAAACAGCAGAAAAGATAAAAGCGCTCTCAGGCATCCCTGTGGTCTACCTGACCTCTTATGCCGACGACAAAACGTTCAGGCGGGCAACGCTCACCAATCCTTCCGGGTATATCCTCAAGCCTGTAGAAAAAAAGCAGCTGCACATCACCATCGAATTAGCCCTGAACAGGCAAGGCATAGAGCTTAATCTGCAGGAGGACCACTCCAGGATATACACATCCATGAAGGGTATGATCGATGCCATCGCAGAAACGATAGAATCAAGGGCATCCTATACAGAAGGCCACCATGAGCGGGTATCAAGATTGGCGGTAGCAATTGCCAGAGAAATGGGATTGTCTGATTTTCAGATAGAGGCAATCGAACTGGCTTCATCCATCTATGATATCGGCATGGTCAATGTGCCTGTTGATATCCTTCAGGAGGCCGAACGTCTGGAAGGCATCAAACTCGCCATGTATCAGACCTATCCCCTGACCGCTTATGATACCCTGAAAAAGATCGAATGTATCTGGCCTTTAGCCGACATTGTCCTCCAGCACAGGGAATGTTATGACGGCTCCGGTTTCCCCCATGGGATCAAGGGGGAAACCATTCTAATCGAAGCGAGGATTCTTGCTGTTGCCCATGCCCTTGAGGATTTGACTACCAACAGGAACTACCGGAGCGCCTATCCTTTAGATGAGGCCCTTGAAAAAATATCTGCCATTACCGGCTCCGAATACGACCCCAAGGTTGTGGAGGCGTGTTTGAGATTGTTCAGGGAGAAGGGGTTTAAGTTTAAACCAACGGAATCATAGTTTACCTTGTTTCTTTCGATAATCCGCGATCAAAGCCAATAGGCCATATGCGCGATTTGGAGGTGCGAGGTGCTATTAATTAGCCCTATAAAAAGATTCCGGCTGCTTTTCCCGATTCCGGCAAAAATGTATAATTTCGCTGGAACAATAAGGACATAGACGTATCAGAAAAACTGCTCAGAAGCATGTCTTCCCTATACCTTCTCGGTATAGTTTTGTAAAGCGCCATTGCTGAGAAAAGGGATTTCGTGAACACACTTACACCTGCTAATGTTTGCCGGTGATAGGGCAGGTATGGCTTTCTGTATGGTATCAAAAATCATCGCGGTATCGATTACCGGTACAACCATACATGATTTACAGACCAGGTATCACCTTTTTGTGAAGCAGTCTTGTACCAGTTTTGGATGAACATTTGTACGTTGCGCCCTGTAACAAACACGGGCAGCCATTTCAATGTTATGACAACTTTCAATCGGAAATAAACAGAAAAACTATCATAGACAATGGGATTTCTCGTAATGGCAGAATCCTGACTTTAAATGTGGTACAAGTTTTGGTGGCAAGTCAAACACGAGTTATGCGCTGATGTTCAAAAAACTCCCCGAGTCAAAAGTCACCGGGGAGTAACAGCGGTGATCCTTTAGCGCTCCTTGCATCTGCCGGGTTCTTGATGCTTGTTATTTCCCGAAGAGCGGTTGTAATTGAATCTCAGTCCAGTCCTGTAAACCGGGCACTTTGAGCCATATCTTCAACTGCTCAGGAACAGCAATAACCTGGTAGATGGTCCCATTGTTGGTAGCACCGCCATCAGAAAAAGAAACATCCAAAATCTTCATCATGGCAGACGGACCCAAGGTTCCTTTGTGCTTTTCACCGAGGGCAAGCAGATTCCCTTTCCTTAGCTGGCTTGTGTCGGGTTCCAGTTTCGGGTCAAGAGGCGAGATATTCCAACCCGTAAGCGAGAAAGCATTAGCTGCCGCTATGATTCCCTCAGCATCCTGGTCCCTGCGCCTCGTGTCCCAAAGTGAGCACTCGTAGGAGTATGCCCGGCTTGGGTCAGCCACATTGATAATAGAACTGATGTCAACCAAGGTAGATCGCATCGCCCGGTCAAATTCCGCTATGTTATGATATTCCTGCAGATATGAAAACAGCGTTGTGAAAATAGAAACCCGCTCCAGAGAAAACCCCAGCCAAGGGCCGGAATTCAGTTCGAGGAATAAGCCATCGGCATTCATTCCTGTGGCATTGTAAATCACGCCGGCATAGTTGATCAACGCGGTAGGAATGCTCCCGTCGTTCGGTTTGAAAACGGCTACCACCATCTTGGCAAAATCAAAATAGAGCGGATCGTCATCATTGTTTCTGCCAAATACAAGCGGGCCATGATTTGTATAGGGACCCCATGCCGCCATGCCGGAGCAACGCCCAAAAGACAGGCGATCGATCTTCGGAAGCCATTCGACGGCATTGATCAGGATAGCCTTATCACGCCCCAGCCCGGAGGTGTCCGCGATTCCGTAGAGGATCTCTTTGTAGCGCTGTGGATAGCGGTCGAATACTGCTTGGGCGATTGTGGCCAAATGACGGGGAGACATCTTACGTTTTTCAATAAAGACCTCTCCGATTGTACGGTGAATTGCCTCCAAATCATCCTTCAGGAGAGCCCCATACTGCCTGCCCATCTGGCGGTAGTTGCCTGTCAGTTCCACAACCTTGATCTTGCCGGCGCTGTAGAGCTTGCCCCCCTCAAATTCAGATATATATTGCAGCCCCACGCCTCTTGTATCAACCGGTTCCTTCGCCAGCGCATAGCCGTATGCCAATAACGTCAGCAAGCCTGTAAACAGAATAACGAATAATCTTCTCTTCATCTCACTACCCCTTGCAGGTGATTTCCACAAGTTTTCGCAGGTCATTCCCTACGGTCACCATGTCGTTAAGGTCACTCAAAGAATGACCACTTATCGCTTAAGCTCAAGGCATTTGGTTTGACGGTACATTATCAAACATAATGTGGATACATTTTAGTACATTGGGAGGGATGTTACAATAAAACAATTGCGTTTTGCACCAAACATCAGAATGGCTGCTCCGGGTGAGACGTGTCAAGCATCGGATGCCCCACCCGGTAAGAAGGAACATTTTAAATTTTTCAGCAGGAGCGTATCAAGAAAGTGATTGCGGTCGGATAACTTGCTTCCCGAAAGTCACACAGGCGGACTTTTAAACGTTATAGCAGCTTTCATGTGGTACCCATAAAAAGGCCTTTGTCAAGAAAATATACTTCCCCCTTCAACCTG
>CAYMTB010000282.1:0-4343 GCA_964393225.1 uncultured Syntrophorhabdaceae bacterium | reverse complement strand
TCCTTAAACAGAAGACATTCAATGGGCTGCAGGGGGTTTTTGAGATTGACTCTTACGGGGATGCAAAGCGAAGGGCTTATATCGTGACGGTCAGCAAGAACAGATTTACGGTCGTAAATAAATGAAGAAACATGCCTTCAGCCTCAGGAGCATCCTCACCTTCTCCTTTATTCTACTTGGAGGATTGCCCGTCCTCATAATGGGATTTATTGCGATCAAGTTGATCAGCGCCGATATCGATATGGAGGTACGCGCAAAAAATCTGCTCATTGCACAATCGCTTTCCTCGGAAATACAGGCCTTTCTTAATGATTCACTTTACACCCTCAGACTGGTTGAGAATACCATTATAAAGAAGCAATACATTAATAAGAATCAGATAAACAGTTATCTGGAAAATATCCTGATGGTCCACCTCGAATTTGACTCTGTTGTCATTCTGGACGAAAAAGGAACTGTTAAGTTTATGGCCCCTTATAATCAGGATGTCATAGGTATGAACCTTTCGGGTCAGGCATTCTTCTCCCTTGTCAATCGCCAGTACAAACAACCATACTGGTCATCGACCTTCATTTCCCTGCAGACGGGAACGCCGACACTCACGCTTGCTATCCCTGTGAAAGGAGGTGCGATCGTCGGATACCTCAACCTTGCAACCCTCAACACCATAACCGACAGGATCCAGGCCGGAAGGTTGGCGTATGCAATGATAATAGACCGTGAAGGCACCATAATTGCCCATCCCGATCGCAGCAAGGTCTCGGAAAGACAAAACCTGAGACATCTGAAATTTATAGATCAGGAAAAACCACTCTTGAAAGGGAATATTACATACAGAGAAGACAGCAGGGACTATCTGGCAAGCCTGTCCCTGGTGCCGCAAACACAATGGACAGTGATTATAACAGTGCCCGCTGACGAGGCCTTTGCACTTGTCACCCGTGTGAGGACGCTCTTTGCAGTGGGAGCAGCCATAGTTGTCCTTCTCGCTGTTGGAATAGTTTTTCTCAGTTTGAGAAAGGTTTTGACCCCTCTTTCGCAGCTTGTCCGGGATGCACGCAGGATTGCGGATGGAAGCTATACCTTTGAAGAGAAGCCGTCCAGCTATAAAGAGATTGATGAGCTGACAGATAATTTCCAGCGGATGGCAGAGGCTATTCAGAGCCGGGAAAAAGCACTCAATGAAAGCAAGGAGATGCTCGATGTATTTTTCGATGCCGTACACGAAAGCATGGTGCTTATTGACACAGAAGGTACAATCATTTTATCAAATAAGGTAGGCGCTCAAAGATTAGGCAAGGATGTCCGGGAGTTTATAGGCACCGGCCTCTATGACCATTTTTCCCCTGACATTGCAGGATACAGAAAGGAACAGTACGATACAGTTGTTGCCACGGGGAAACCTGTTTATTTTCAAGATACGAGGGCAGGGAAATCTTTTGAACAGCATTGCTTCCCTGTGTTTGATGAGGGAAGGAAGGTATCAGGGGTAGCAATATTTGCACATGAAATCACTAAACGCAAGCGGGCAGAGGAGGCACTGCAGGAAAGCGAACGAAAATTCCGAACCATCTTTGAAGATTCGAGGGATGCAATCTATATCACGACAACAGACGGGAGATTTATCGACTTTAATCAGGCCTACCTGGAACTGTTCGGTTACACAAAGGAAGAGATGCTTACCCTGCATGCAAAAGACACATATATGGATCCCGCCGACAGAGACTTGTTCAAAAAGACGATGGAGAAAAAGGGTTCAATAAAGGATTACGAGGTGAAACTCCGCAGGAAGAATGGTCAGCAGATGGATTGCATTATTTCAGCTACAACCAGATATGCCGATGACGGGGACATATCAGGGTATCAGGGCATAATCAGGGACATCTCTGAACGAAAAAGAATGGAAGAAAAGCTCCACACCATGTCCCTCACAGATGAGCTCACAGGCTTATATAACAGAAGGGGGTTCTTCAACCTTGCCCAGCAGCAGATGAAGATAGCAGAGAGGACAAAAAAGGATATGCTCCTCTTCTTTGCTGATCTGGATAAGATGAAGCAGATTAATGACACACTGGGTCATCAGGAAGGAGACAAAGCACTCGTTGAAGCTGCAGCAGTCCTTAAAGAGGTATTCAGGGAATCGGATATCATAGGCCGCATGGGCGGGGATGAATTTGCCATCCTTGCAATAGACACAACCGATGAAACCAGAGAGGTCCTCATGAATCGTCTTCACGATACCCTTGATGATTACAACATGCCTGAAGGGAGAAGCTATCATCTCGCCTTAAGCATAGGCATAGCGCACTACAAACCTGAAACCCCCTCAACCCTTGATAAACTCATGGCACAGGCAGACGCGTTGATGTATGAGGAGAAGAGGGGAAGAAGTAAGCAGAATTAAGTTATCAGCTTAAATTCATTAACAAAACGATAGCGCATAGCTGCAATAAGACTTGATTAAAGCGCTGGCAAGAACATATAATGTATTCGGATCATGAACAGGGCAAGCAGTCTCCAATTGTTTTACCGGCTGAAAAAACTCGGGATGAGCAAAACCGTGTTGCATATAGGCAGCCATCCGGACGATGAAGAAATAGGGCTTTTATCTTATATTTCTTATAAACATTACGGGCGGTCTGTCTACTGGTCGGCAACCCGCGGCGAAAGTGGTCAAAACAGGGTAAACGATTACCAGGGAGATGCTCTGGGTGTATACCGAACATGGGAAAGCCTCTCGGCCCGTGAGGGAGACGGTGGAGAGTGTCTTTTTGGTCCTTTTGTCGACTTTGGTTTCAGTAAAAATTCTGATGAAGCCTTTGTAAAGTGGGGACGGGAAAATGTTGTCCGTGAAATGGTCCGGACAATCAGGCTTGTGCAGCCCCAAATTGTCATTTCACGCTGGGCCGGGACGCCGGAGGATGGGCACGGGCAGCACCAGGCAGTTGGGCAGGCCCTTCTGGAGGCCGTTGAGGCGGCAGGTTCTCAGGATAGTTACCCGGAATTAATAGCACAGGGATTGCCGCCGTGGCATACCGGTAAATATTATAGAAGCACAAATAAGACCATATATCCCACGGGAGCATTGAATCCGGCAATGGAGACGGAGGGTTTTCTCAGGGTCAATACCGGTGAATATAGTCCGCTTATCGGATGTACATATCAGGAGCAGGCGTGGTTGGCCTATGGAAGGCATCAAACCCAGGGCATGACAGTGCTTCCCGCGCCGGGTAATTTTTACTACTATCTCATACTTATAAAAAGTACAGCGGCTGTTCAAGGTCAGGAGGCCGACCTTTTCCAGGGGCTTGAAACCGGTTTAACGGGCATATTCAGCGGGATAGGTCCAATCCCAGCCGACGCGCTCAATACCCTTGTTGAGGTAGAAAGACTTATTGATGAAGCTGCGGACAGGTATATCCCCGAGGCGCCTTCACTTTCATCTTCGCCATTATGTGAGGGCTTGGAACTTCTCAAACATCTCCATAAACATGTAATGGAGGAACATTCTTCCGGTTTAGGAAAACAGGCAATAATCCTTGGTTTGGAACATAAGATTAAGGAGTTTGAAGGGGTCATAGCACTGTGTCTGGGCCTCAGACTGGAGTCTCTTTGCACCCGTGCAAGGGTTACACCGGGAGAGAGTGTATGGGTAAAAAACAGACTGTGGAACTTTTCGAATATGCATGTCGACAACTTAACTTTCAATATCCGCGCTCCTTATAAATGGGAGGTTGAACAAGGCGAGGGGACTGGAGTCAATGACGGATTGTCTGACTCCATGATGATGAACGAGGTGTTTATTGGTAATGACGCAGCGCTTTCGTGTCCGTACTGGCTTAAAAACCCCCGAAAGGGTTGTATCTATGAATACCCGGACGAAACCCTATACCCGAAACCATTATCGCCCACCTCTCTTATGGCTGAATGCACTGTTGCCATAGGATCCCATAACATCAACCTTTCCGCTCCCACCCTGAACAAAAGTGCATTCCCCGGAGGGTATAGAGAACTCCCCATTTCCGTTGTGCCTCCGATTTCACTCCACCCGGAATTTGACAGGAAGATATTTCTGGTTTCCCGGTCTATGCAGAAATTTACATTACAGGTAACGGCCCGCTGCAATGATGAGGAACGGCCTGCCGAAGGTCATCTCAAATTGATGGGGCCGCAGGAGTGGCAGATTCACCCGCCGGCCGCGGATATTACCCTTCCCCAGGTCAATGGGGAGGCAACATGCGTTTTCGATGTAGTAATACCGCCGGATACCCCTGAAGGACGTTACCTCCTGCAATATAATATCTGCTGCCGCAACAGGGACTACGGGGTTATTTTAACACCGG
>CAYMTB010000281.1:0-4350 GCA_964393225.1 uncultured Syntrophorhabdaceae bacterium | reverse complement strand
AAAATATGATCATAAAGATGAAAAAACCGGGAAGCTGGAATTATGCAAAGGTCTTGATTTGTAACAATCTTTCACTTTTCATCTTTACTTAAACGTCTTACAGGTAACCCTGCCCCCATCCGGGCACACCTGCATGAAACCGTTGTCCTGTGTAGAGAAGACAGGGATGGAAAGTTCTTTGTAGCGGTCTAATGCCTCTTTACCCGGCAGCCCCTTGATCCCGGCGCCTACACTCATAACGGCAAGGTCAGGCTTGACCGCCCGCAGGAATGCCGCACTGCTTGAGTTCTTGCTTCCGTGGTGTGGTATTTTCAGAATGTTGGCTTTGAGAGGTATACGTGACAATATCAGCATTTCTTCTATATCGGCATCGATGTCGCCTGTCGTCAAAAAAGCGGTATCTTTGTAAATAAACTTTAATACGAGGGACGATGTATTGGGGTTTTCAGCAGGGTAACCGGACGGAGGGTGCATGACTTGTATGTTCATATTGTCTCTCAGGGTAAATACATCACCCTGTTTCCACAGTTGTAACGCTATCCCTTTCTCCCGAATGATTTTTAAGACCCTGGAGAACTGCGCATCATTCACCGAGAATCCGCCTGCGGCAAAGGTATTAACATGAAAGGTGTTCAGTATGAAAGGAAGCCCTCCGATATGGTCTCCGTGCGGATGGGTATTAATAACATAATCAAGCGTCAGGATCTTCTTCGATAAAAGGATGGGTGTTATTATTGTTTTGCCGGTATCAAAATTCCCCCGGTAGTCACTTCCCCCGTCAATAAGAATTCTGATACCCTTCGGTGCTTCTATTAAAATTGCTTCGCCCAGGCCGACATCAATCAAATCAAAACAGAGCCTGTTATTAAATCTTTTTTCACAGGCAAAGATGACACTGACAATAATGAGCGGAATCACCGCAAAGTACAGGAAACTCCTTACCAGTTTCCTGTTTATATATATGATGCAGAGAATGAGCGCATAAAAAAGAAGGGCTTCAAAAAGCACGGGTCGTACGATTGGAAAGATATATCCCGCATTGATATAATTAAGAACCGCTACATTGATATTTATCATCTCTCCGGCAAGCCGCAGCAGATATTCTCCATGTGGCATTATTATGCCGACAATACTCATGGGGGTGGCAACCATGCACATAACCGGTATGGAAATGAGGTTATGGAACATGCATATGGGGTTCACTCCATAGAAGTGGTATATAACAATCGGGAGGGTACCGATTGTAGCTGCAGAAGTTGTCAATATTGATGACAGAAACCACCTGACCCCTTTCCGGCTTGATTTGAGAAGCGGATAGATCTTTTCCATAATGATTATAATGAAGAAAAGGCTTAAAAATGAAAGCTGAAAGGACGGCATAAACAGGGAATGAGGGTATAAAAGAAGGATTAAAAGCGCGCTGAACGCTATGGTATTTTTAATTTCCCTTTCCCTTTCAAAAAAGACGGACAGCATGAAGACCGTTACCATGATGGCGGATCTGATGATGGACACACCGCCGCCGGCAATGAGCATATAGATAAACGCAAAGGGGATTGCCGGGAGTGATGCATATTTTTTATCCTTTCCGGAAAGTCTCAGGACATAGAACCTCCCCAGCAGCCATCTCACAAGGATAAAGAAAAACCCGGTTATGATAGCTATCTGCAGCCCGGATATCGCAAGGATATGAGTGGTGCCTGTCTTTAGAAAGAGTGTCTTTGTATCGTCATCAAGTGATGCGGTATCGCCGATGGTAAGCGCCTTTATAATTCCCTGCTGCTTCGCGCCCGATTTCTCTATTTTTTTCAGTATTGCATTTCTCGTCTGCTGGATAATGTTCTGTCCGGGTTCCACAGAGAGCACTTTACCCTTTATTTCATAATGTGTTCCTTCGAGGCGTTTCAGCCATTTCCATGATGTTATATACGGGTTTTTAAATGTAGGGTCAAGCTATCTAACCTGTCCATAGATACGCACTGAGTCGCTTATATCAAGATTATCATCTGTCCTGAAAACCGCCCTTATGCCCTTCAATGCCGCCGGTGATGATAGTCCGATAGTCTTGATCTGCCGGGATGATTCCACGACAGTGCCAGCAAAGATTGCAGGTTCTTCAGTTGCAATGCCGGGCTGTTTACTGGAAAGCACTACCCCTATCCTTATCATGCCTGCAAGGACAAAGCAGATAAGGATCAGAACCATGGAGAATCTTCGTTTTTTTGAAAGAATAAAAGGAATGAGCAATACAAACGTAAAGAGGGAAATAACAAGAGGGACTAACGCAACTGCATATACGGTCTGGAAATATATGCCTGTAATAAAAGATAAGACAGCAGTTAAGAACAATGTTCCTGAATGCCTTCGAGGAATGAGCGGGCATTTATCCCTAAATCTGGGATATAGTAACCGCCCTCAAGGATAGCAAAGGTGTGAGGATTGCCGGATATAAGCATCCAGGCTATTTCTTTGTAATCCCTGGTAAAAAGGAGCGATCCCCAATCCCTGATATATGTATCAAACCCCGCGGAGCACCCCACAATATCAAACGATGAAGCATCCTTCAGCGCTTCTGTAAGTTGACTGAAAAAATCTTCCCTTGAAGAGGCATCGATATTCCTAAAGGCAATACGTTTATCATCCTTCACGATGTCATATGTCCCGTTGCCGTAGTGGAGGTCTATGTCAATAATCAGCGCATCGCTGATGAACCCTCTCGAAAAGAGATTCATGAGGGCTATCGCCATGTTGTTAAAAAAACAGAAGCCGCCGTTGAAATTATACCCGGCATGGTGGCCAGGCGGCCTGATGAGCGCAAAGGATGGGCTTTCCAGCGCAATTTCAGCGGCCCTGATCGCCCCGCCTGCAGCAAGCCTTGCCGTCTCGTAGACAACTTTATCCTTCATAACAAGTTTAATGATTATTTCGCTGTGACAGAGTAAAAGATCGGATACTTCGCAGGGTTCCGGCTCTATAAATTCTGCAATATTTTGAATTTCAGAAAAGATGGATGAAATCCTGTCGGGGTTTTCACAGTCCACTGTCATGTAGTCTGTGAGGAATTTTTTACTGTAGAGCGTTGGTATCATGAATACCTTTTATACATCCATGGTATATAAGTTAATAAATCTAATTATATCAACATGATATAGTGTATTTCACAAGCTATTTTAAAATCCAGTGCTACCCTTATAGATACCTGACACAAGAAAAAAGGTGCGGAATACATGAGAATGTTTTAGCAGTTTTTGACAGAAAGTGTAAAGGCAGAAATAAAATGTTTGTAAATTCGGACAACCGTATCCCATGTTTACGTTGATTGTAGAGCATCCTGGGCTGCAAGACTGCCGTCCCGCAGACTATGCCGGCGGGTGGACGCCGCCAGCTTGCCGGAGATAACAATACCCCTTCCCTCCAAAGTTATGAAGATTCGAGGTGGCACTCACCGATCGAGGGATAACAGACGGGTTGAGGGAATTCTCAACTTACACCTCGTCGTCAAACCGTTGCCCCGATGTTTTCCCTTGACCAATTAAAAAATCGAATTCAAAACCATTACTTCCATAAGAAAAGGAGGTTGTTCCCCATACAGAGTGATATTTGTATTTGACAATATTCTTTCTATTTGGGATATTTAAATCAGGATAGAAACCCGATTTTTGCTCTGCGGGAAAGATCGTTGAAACTGTCATTCCTAAGAGTCGGCAATTGATGAAGGTGATTTACTAAACAAAACTAACCATAGGAAGACTATAGTATGAAAAAAAGATCGTTTTGGTCTGTAATGTTGGTTGCTATTATCGGAATATCATTTATCTTGGTATCATTGAGCGGTTGCGGATCTTCTAAACAGGTCAAGAAAGACGAAACGGCACTACCTCCGCCGCTGGCAAAAGTTGTAGCACCTGAAACTAAAAAAGAAATTCCTGTTGTAGCAGCGCCGGCACCGGAGATCAAGATAGAAGCACCGCCTCCGTCAGTTCCAGCCGCAGCTCCTCAAAAGAAGAAGAAGGGCTGATCCGTGTTCCCTGAGGTGATCGTTGATATAGCAGCAGCATTAATCTGTTTCGCAGCAACATGCTATCCTGCGCTGGTGGGCGTTGATACCCCCCGCGGGGAGTTTCAGCTCACCCACTACACCACACCGGACCCGGGCTACGGAGGGGACATTCTCTCATTCAAGGAAACAAAGGACCATCTCTACTGTATTCATCGAGTGATCGATGTACGTGGTCAACAAAGACTTGCCCGGCTGAAAAGTCAGGACGCAAAGCGCCGCAATAAGATAACAGGCGGATGTGTCAATGTTGACCCCGGAGTATATGAGGAGCTTGTAAAGTGCTGTTACGC
>CAYMTB010000280.1:0-4366 GCA_964393225.1 uncultured Syntrophorhabdaceae bacterium | reverse complement strand
AAATTCTCATACATAAACATGTTAGAATCTATTATACTATTTCCATGAATGACCCTCTGTCGCTTCTCGAAAAGTGCGCATTATGCCCGAGGGAATGCGGTGTAAACAGGCTTGACGGCGAAAAAGGGTTCTGCGACATCGGCAATGAGATTATCGTTGCACACTGGGGCGCCCACTTCGGCGAGGAAACACCCATCTCCGGCACAAGGGGCTCGGGGACTATATTTTTTGCCTCTTGTAATCTGCGATGTATCTTTTGCCAGAATTACCAGATAAGTCACGGGCGGTCAGGTGAAAGCGTTACCGTTCAAGGGCTTGTGGAAATATTCTTTCAGCTCGAACAGCAGGGCTGCCACAACATAAACCTTGTGAGCCCTGTGCCGTACATCCCCTTTATTGCGCTTGCAATAGAGCAGGCAATAAAAGAAGGAATAGGAATCCCTTTTATTTACAATACGAATGCCTATGAAAATGTCCATGCCTTGAGGGCGCTTGACGGGCTCATCGATATATACCTGCCTGATTTCAAGTACTGGAGCGCTTATATCGCGGAGAAACTTTCTCATGTCCCGCGCGATAAGGGTTACCCGGAACACGCAAAACAGGCAATGTCAGAGATGAAAAGACAGGCAGGCGATCTGGTGATAGAAGACGGGATTGCAAAAACAGGTATCCTCATAAGACATCTTGTTCTCCCGGGGAATCTGGCAGGCTCCCGGCATATTATCGAATGGATTAAGGAACATCTCGGCATTGGGACATTCATAAGCCTCATGTCACAGTACTATCCGCTGTACAAGGCTGCTTCATATCCAATGTTAAACAGGAAGATCCGGTATGACGAATATAACGAACTGGTAATGTTTCTTTCAGAGAACGGCTTTGAAAACGTTTTTATTCAGGAACTGGAAAGCGCCCCGCTCTTTGTGCCGGATTTCAGAAAGGAAAAACCTTTTTAGCGGATAGCGTAGAGCGTTCAGCGTAGAGTTTAAAGATAATGGACGACGGAGGAAATTGTGAAAACAAAAACCTTTAGGGATCTCATAGTGTGGCAGAGAGCATATGAGTTAGCAATTGAAATCTATAGGATTACAGACAAATTTCCAAAGAATGAGATATATGGCCTGTGTCAGCAGATAAGGAGGGCCGCTGTTTCAATACCATCAAATATCGCTGAAGGATATGGAAGACAATTCAATAAAGAATACACGCAATTTTTATCAATTGCATATGGTTCTCTATGTGAATTAGAGACCCAGTATTCACTCTCTGTAGACTTGAAATTTACACAAAGCAATGAATTAATCGAAGGCCTGTTAAAAGAAGTTGGCAGTATGCTTTATGTTATGATTTACCCTAAACGCTCTACGCTATCCGCTATCCGCTAAAAAAAGGCAGTATGCTTTATGTTATGATTTACCCTAAACGCTCTACGCTCTATGCTAAACGCTAACAAAAAAGGAGGAAATTATGGAACTGAAGACAGTAAAAATTGACATCCCGGAAGGACTGAACATCATCATCGGTCAATCCCATTTCGTGAAGACCGTGGAGGATATGTATGAAATCCTTGTGGGCTCATCGCCTTCTCTCAAATTCGGCATCGCCTTCTCTGAGGCAAGCGGCCCCTGCCTCGTGCGGTACGAAGGGAATGACGAAGCCCTCATGAAGCTCGCATCCGAGACATCCTTTGCCCTCTCCTGCGGCCACACATTCGTTATTTTCATGAAAGACGGATTCCCGATAAACGTTCTGAATGCCATCAAGGCCTGTCAGGAAGTATGCAATGTTATCTGCGCAACGGCAAATCCTTTGCAGGTCATCGTTGCCGAGGTGGAGCAGGGCAGGGGCATCATGGGTATTATTGACGGCTCCAGACCGAAGGGCATTGAGGCCGCCGAGGACAAAACGCAGAGGAAGGAACTCCTCCGCACATTCAGGTATAAACTGTAATAATAATTCACCTGAATTTTGTTTTCTTATATACGCCGCTTTTTGACTGATCGATATTTTCTTGAAAAGAGTGTCTAAAAGGAGGAAAATAAGAGTCAAAAAAAGGCGACTCCGCTATGGGGACAGGCATGAGCACAGGAAAATGAAAGGGCATGTAAATGAAATATGAAAGATTCGAGGAGTTGCCCTCATGGAAGGCGGCAATAGAGCTTGCCGAGAACGTCTATTCGCTGACTGAAAGAGTTCAGTTCAAAGGAAAATACAGCCTCAGGGACCAGATAGAGAGGGCAGCCCTATCAGTCTCGAATAATATTGCAGAGGGCTTTGAGCGAGGGACAACACAGGAGCTTCTTACCTTTCTTTACATTGCCCGAGGTTCTGCCGGAGAGGTTCGATCTATACTGTGCCTGCTTGAAAAGCTGCCCGTTTTTTGTGATCTGAAATTTGAAATTTCAAATTTGAAATCACACGCCGAAGGCGTGTCCCGTCAGCTGAGGGCCTGGGCCGATTCCCTTCAAAATAGCGAGATCAAAGGGCAAAGATACCTTACCAAAAAAGAGCAGAAGAGATATGAGGAACAAAAAGAGCAGGACGAGTTTGCTAAAATTCTGCAATCTTATGTAAAAAAGGACTAATGCAAGAAAACAAAATAGCGGGCAATATTGAAAGAGCTCCCCAAACTGTAGCCAGTTGTTTAACGTCAGGTGCCGATGTTTTTAAACATTACACATTGAAACTTGAACTTTGATCAAATAAAAGATACATTAAGGCGTCATGGACAATCGGAAGTTACCCATATTTATCAATGTTCCCTACAAGCTGGTAGGGGCCAACATCGAGCGGGTTGCGGGTCTCGGTGTCGGGGTCGAGGTATACGCGGAAAACAATACCCTCGATGAGCTGGACATGGGTGACGTCAAAGAATTGGGGAAAAAGCTCCGGGACAGCGGTATTATGTGTACTGCCCACGCCCCGTTTATGGATTTGAGTCCCGGCGGCTATGACCGGAGGATCAGGACGCTCTCAAAAGATAAGATCAAAAAAGCGGTGGAGATGGCCCACCGGCTTAATGCCAAAAGCATCGTCTGTCATCCCGGATACAACAAGTGGTTTTATGACGGAAATGAGCAGTTGTGGCTCGACAGCAGCGTTGAAACATGGACCGAGATTCTCGCTGAGGCAAAGGGAGGCCCACTCGTCCTGCTTGAGAACATTTTTGAAGAAACACCTGCTACGCTGATATCCCTTTTTGGTTATTTTAAGGATAAAGACCTCTTCTTTTGCTTTGATTCGGGTCATTTTAATCTCTTTTCCGCGGTTCCCCTCGAAGCATGGCTTATCCCCCTTAAAAACCGCATCAGAGAGATGCATCTCCATGATAACCACGGAAAATCAGACGAACATCTCCCCATAGGCTGGGGCACATTTCCCTTCCGGGAACTGAAGGCATTTATTGCCCAATTAACCGGCATTATCTATACATCAGAATTTCATAGCGAAGCTCATGCGATGGAAAGCATAAAAAACCTGCAGGAATTCATATCGTAATTCGGCGGACAGGTTCCAACGCCCTCAGCACTATTAAACCGGCCTTATCTGCCATATACTCTATTAACGGCTGATCAATAACCCTCCTGTATTGTTCAAGGGATGACGCGTGTCTCAAAAAGCATTCACCGTTGTCTGCTTTTATGATAATGCCTGCATGAGAGACATCGAGGCCGGGTAATTCCGAGTATATCCCCGCATAATCTCCTGTCCTCATCGCGGCAAAAACAGAAGAACTCATTTCATGCACGGGAATATATGCAACCTCCCTCTCACGGGGAGCGATACCCTCCAGAAAGCATGTCCCGTCTTCTTTCATGTTGAGAATCTTTTTCGCCTTCTTTGTTCTATTGCCGCCAATCTCTCCTGTTGCATCAAATATATTGGCCCTGCTGAACTCTGCCCAGTCCGTAAAAAAATGGTTCCTTTTCCAATAATCAACACCCCCGGATCGATATCTGACCTTTTTCAGGTTCTCTTTGAATTCATCAAAGGAACATGACAATCTCATGGCTTCCACATAGTCGATGAAGGTAAAACAGTCCACACCACTGAGGTTTATGACAAGCATCTCCTGCTCGTTAATACTTCCGGTTAACGTGGATTTTAGATACGGGGTGTTCAGAAAATGCTGCGAGATGGAACCTATACGTTCGCCGGGACTGCTGAATCGCGAGGCAGCGTTCATGATGCGTTCAAGGTCGGCCTTTGACCATTTACCGAGGTCAATGATTTCCTTTTCTGTCTCCACTTTCATGTCTGTGTGTTCGATCATTTTCGTAGTATAAGCATTTACCCTGCATGTTGTAAAACCAATTATCGCAGATATTCCGTTAGGATGAGCATCTGTGTCGGGCTATTCCCC
>CAYMTB010000279.1:0-4457 GCA_964393225.1 uncultured Syntrophorhabdaceae bacterium | reverse complement strand
GCGCCGAGCATTGGCGGCCACATGGCCCAGCTTGACAAGACCTTTCCGACCAATGACTGCTCAATGTGAATACTCGCACCTAAACTGGTCGAGGTCGGCCGGCATCCAAATATAGAAGTACTCACCTATACTGAAGTTGACAGTGTAGAAGGTGAGGCAGGAAACTTTAACGTAACATTGCTGAGAAAGCCCAGGTATATTGACGAGAGCAAATGCACGGGTTGTACTGTCTGCGTAGAATACTGCCCTGTCAAATATCCCGATCAATACAATCAGGAAATATCGATGAATAAAGCCGTGCATGTATATTTTGCTCAGGCGATCCCCCTTATCACCTATATTGACGAAAGCTGTCTTTACCTGAAAGAGAAGAAGTGCCGTATCTGCGAAGCAGTATGTAAGAATAATGCCATAGATTTGAACCAGACAACGGAAAAGGTAGATATAAATGTAGGGGCCATAGTTCTCTCTCAAGGCATTGAGCCTTACGATCCCAAGGTGAGGAAGGAATATAAATACGGGGAATTTCAGAATGTGGTAACCAGTATGGACTATGAGCGGCTTCTATGTTCCACAGGGCCGTATGCAGGCGAGGTACTCCGGAAATCCGACTTGAAGCATCCCCATAATATAGCATGGATTCAATGCATCGGTTCCAGGCAGGTTATTGAAGGCGGGAACAGCTATTGTTCGGCAGTATGCTGTGCCTATACACAGAAGCATGTAATTTTGACAAAAGACCATGACGCAGGGGCAAAGTGCACGGTATTCCATAATGATATCCGTTCCTACGGGAAGGACTTTGAGCGATTTTATCAAAGAACAGAAGCGCTTGCCGACGTCCGTTTTTTCAGGGCCTACCCGTCAATCGTAAGAGAGGATCCAGTAACGAAGAATGTAACCATACGGTATTCTACACCCGATGAAGGGGTTAAAGAGGAAGAATTCGATATGGTGGTATTATCCGTTGGATTGAATCCTCCCCTTCATGTGAAGGATATTGCAGAAACATATGGCATTGAACTTGAATCTCACGATTTCTGCAAACTCAATCCTGTCAACCCTATAGAGACCAACAAACCCGGTATTTTTGTAAGCGGAGGTCTGCAGGGTCCTATCGATATCCCCGAGTCTGTTTTCAGCGCCAGCGGAGCGGGTTCCCAAATCGGCGAGCTCCTTGACTACCGTCGGGGAAATCTTTCGAAAGAGAGAATCTATCCTCCGGAAAAAGATGTCTCCAAGGAAGAACCGAGGGTGGGGGTCTTTGTGTGTCATTGCGGGGCCAACATCGGAAGGATCGTCAATGTTCCCGGAACGGTTGAATATTGTAAAACCTTACCGAATGTTGTGTACTCTCAGGAACAGCTCTTTTCATGCGCCACGAATTCCGCCAGGGAAATCACCGATATGATACAGGAAAAAGGGCTGAACCGGGTGGTTGTCGCCGCCTGTTCCCCCAGGACCCTTGAACCGTTATTCCGGGATACCCTTCGGGAAGCGGGAATTAATCAGTATTACTACGAGATGGCAAATATCAGGGAGCATAATTCCTGGGTCCACTCTAAAGAAAAGGAAGAAGCCACTGAAAAGGCTCATGATATCATCCGGATGTCGGTAGCCCGCGCCTGCCAGTTGGAACCCCTGCAGGAGTTTGATCTGCCTGTCGACAAGAGGGCGCTCGTGGTTGGCGGAGGCATAGCAGGCATGAATTCAGCCCTCTCCATTGCCAATCAGGGACATGAGGTCCACCTGGTGGAAAAGGATACAGACCTTGGGGGGATTGCGAGAAAAATTCATACAACCCTTGAAGGACTCGATGTTCAGGCCTATTTGCGCGAACTTATAGGAAAGATTTATAAACATCCCTTAGTCCATGTATATACTGATGCCGTCATTACGGAGGCAGCCGGTTATGTGGGTAATTTTGTCACCACGGTGAAGTCGGACAGAGGGATCACCGAGATAAAACATGGCGTTGCCATCATCGCTATCGGTGCTGATCTCTATACACCTGCGGAATATCTTTACGGAGAAGATGACAGAGTCATGACCCATCTTGAACTGGAGGAGAAAATCGTCGCAGGAGACGAAAAGGTTACGAACGCGCAATGTCTCGTGATGATCCAGTGTGTGGGCTGCAGAAATGAAGACAGAAACTACTGCAGCAGAATATGCTGCAGCGAGTCGATAAAGAACGCATTACTGCTGAAAGAGAAAAAACCCGATATGGATATCTACATCCTCTTCCGGGATGTACGGACCTATGGGTTCAAAGAGGACTATTACCGGGAAGCGGCAAGCAAAGAAGTCAAGTTCATCCGCTATGAACCCGAAGAAAAACCCCAGATCGAACCCGGCGAGTCGGATGAAGATGGTCGCCCTGTTCTCAAAGTTACCGCGATAGATTATGTTCTCGGTGATAAGGTTGAGATAGCTGCTGATATTATTGCCCTGGCTGCCGCAATTGTTCCCTCCGCAGCAACCAAAGAAGTGGCAAACCAGTTCAAGGTAACCTTGAGCCCCGATGGTTTCTTCAAGGAGGCCCATGTTAAATTACGACCGGTTGAGTTTGCTACAGACGGCGTATATCTCTGCGGATTGGCTCACTATCCGAAGTTTATACAGGAAACTATTAACCAGGCCTATGGAGCCGCAGGCAGGGCATTAACGCTTCTCTCCCATGATATCGTTGTAGCTTCCGGCTCTGTGTGTGAGGTGGATGAGAAGAGGTGTATGGGGTGCGGGGCATGTGCTGCAATCTGTACGTATGGCGCCCTTGAACTCCGTGATACAAAACAAGGAAAAAAGGTCTTTATAAATCCTGTTCTCTGTAAAGGGGATGGCCTGTGTAATGCAAAGTGCCCCACAGGAGCTATTTCTCTCAGACACTATACCGATGAAGAGGTAGTGGCTGAAATTGATGCAATGGTTCCGGAGGAAGAGATTATGCAGCAAATTGATGCAGCCGGAAATGAATAAAGGAGGTGGGAACTAATGAGTACAGTTAAATTTAAACCGAAAGTATTAGGTTTTGCATGCAACTGGTGAGCTTACGGCGCTGCTGACCTGGCTGGAGTTTCCAGACTGCAATATACAACTGAAATGAGAATTATTCGCGTAATGTGTTCCGGAAGGGTAGACATGGGGTTTGTGCTCAGAGCCTTCTCGAATGGAATAGACGGAGTATTTATTGGTGCGTGCCATTTAAATGAATGTAATTATATCACCCATGGTAATTACCAGGCTCTTAACATGGTGCTTTTGCTGAAAAAAATAATGGAACGTATCGGGCTGAATCCTCAAAGATTACGGATACAGTTTATGTCCGGTGCTGAAGCAAACATTTTTGTAGAATCTACGAACGATTTTATCAAAAAGATAAAAGAGTTAGGACCTATCGGCAAAAGCGAAGGCATAGAGAAAAATGAATTAAACGCAAGACTTGAACAAGTGAAAAAGTTAGTTCCCTATATTAAGATCGTAAAAAACGAAAAGCTGGGAATTCGCCTTGAAAAACATGAAGAATATGACAACTTTTTCACCAGAGACGAGGTCGACAAATTATTCGACGATATGTTCTCGTATTATATTGATCCGCAGAAGTGTCAGGCCTGCACGACCTGTTTCAGGAGATGTCCTATGGGTGCAATTATAAGCGCCAAGGGCGAAGTGCACATTATCGATCAGGATAAATGCATACGATGCGGAAGCTGCTTTGAAGCCTGCCCTCCTCGGTTTGGCGCAATCACGAAGATTGAAGGCGAACCTGTTCCGCCTCCTCTTCCCGAAGGTCAAAGGGCTATAATTAAGAAGGTCAAAGAAAAAGAAGTTGCTTGAAGCAATAGGATTATAATGTTGAATTCGAAGACCCCGCGATTTCTACGGGGCCTTCGAATTTTTTTACGCTTTCAATTTATTAATGGCACAAATCAAATGGCACAAATCTATTTTATCTTGACAAAATATGCTTGATTAATATAAAAAACATTGTTAAATAATTCACATATATACTAATGCTCATACATTCATAGGAGGTATTTATGTCGCCAGTTAGCGCGACCTACTTTGGCATATCAGGTTATATAATCTTTTGGGTCATGTTTGCTGTCACCATGGGCTTATTCGCGCCGAGGATGTATTTTCTTTACAGGCTCATGTGTCTGGGTAAGCAGGAGAACCGTTTTGACAGAATGGGCGAAAGAATCAAGAATATGTTCTTCGTGGTTATCCCCCAGTGGTGTACCCTGAAAAGCGTCACCGGAAAGGATTTTGCCGGAATCGGCCATGCCGTCATGTTCTGGGGCTTCAGTTGTTTCCTGGTCAGCTATATAGTTTTAATCGGTCTGTCTGAAGGTCTTGGTCTTCACTCATTTATCATGGGCGGCGCCTTCGAGAAGGGTTTTCTGACTATCCTTGATATCGCAGCTATTTTTGTCATCATATCGATGATATGGGCA
>CAYMTB010000278.1:0-4470 GCA_964393225.1 uncultured Syntrophorhabdaceae bacterium | reverse complement strand
ACGTTAAGGTAATATAGAGAAAACTGCCATGAAAAATCCGACAATGGTCTTTTTAACATAGCCACCAGTAAAGATAATAAATTAATGATTACAACAAAAAAGCTGCTATCTGGTATTTCGAGTGCGTAAAAAACCCTGTCGAAAATGCCAACAATAAATGTAATATTATTAGTATGTTACAAGATGGGAAAACCCTGAGGATAAAACTAACGTTTTTAAAATAATAGTTTTTTGTGAGGATGGGTGGTCTATATTGTTTTAGTTCGCCCTTAAACCTGGCACTAACGGGCTCCGTCTACAATGAGTGCATCGATGAGCATAGGATAATTCTTGCCGGGAACCCTGGCACCAATCAGAACAATAAGCTTTTCACTGACACCTGATTTTCCTGAACTTACAGCGAGCGTCAGACCTTTTTCATCTTCTTCCTGATGGATAGTCTTCTTTGAAAGCTTTACGGTAAATGTCCCGGGTGTATATGCATGCTTGACCAGTTCATTCCATTCTACAGACATCATGCGATAATAATTGTTTCCATTTCGTTCTATCTTCTTGAGTTTCTTTGTATATTCTTCTTTGACCACAATGGCATCCAGTCGAATTTCCGATGTGGAATCGGACAGTTTTGCAAGAAATACGGGGGTAAGAGAACAAGTGTAGAGGGGAATATCTGTTGTTGTTTGAGAATAGATTTCGAGTTTATTGCCAAGACCTTCTTTGACTCTGCGGAGACGGTTTCCTGTTTTCTGTTCAGTGAAGAAGGATGAGCCGTCCCATGTCCAACCGGGACCGTTCAATCTGGTATCGCTGATCTTGATATCAATAACAGGCGTAAAATCAAGGGTCATGATGATTTCTTTTATACCGTCAAAACCGGTCGTGTACCACATAGGCAAAAGATGGATATTCTCACCTATGATCAACTGCTGTCTGTCATTTGCAGCAGGTACAATATCATCTTTTGACGGATTTGCGCCGCTGAAGCACAGCTCGAATACATAATCTACCCCTTCAGTGTTTTTGAGGTATAGTCTTGCAAAATCAAGCTTATAGCTGCCCACAGAGAGAAGTGAGGCAGGGATATCTTTTATTGTGAGTCGGTCACCTTCTATGGTGGCATACATCTTCTTCGTTTTTTGCCTGGCTACGAGGCCTTTAGCCAGGAGATCGGTATCTGCACTGATGCCGGGTATAAGCCTGTGCGCCTTGTAGGTAAGCTGCAATTCGGCAAAATGAGGGAGGTCATCCTGATATGCTTGCGTATTCGTAAATTGAATGTTGAGATCAAAGGCCATCGTCAAGCTACCCCATAATACAAAGATCATTACGAAAGGAAGAAGAAACAACCATCTATACATGGCCATCGGGCCCCTTTCCAGATTTATTGCTTAAATTTTACGCTGCCTGCACACACATTGCCTTCGTCAACACCCTCTTTCCAGAGCATTAAATGGTCAATTCTTTCCCTGGTTAGTTGCAAAATCCCCATAGCGTAACATGAAGGGTAGGAGCTGCCGTATTCGGACTGTTTGTCTTTTGCGGGATAGAGCGCTTCCAAATGAGCATCGCGGAATCTTATCCAGGCACGCTGGGCAGTCTTCATTTTTTCAATGAATTCCTTGTCGTGGGCATATTCCTTAATGATCTGTGAATATATTCTTGTCATCTCTCCATCTGCCTTCGCAAGGTCTTTGTTGATTTTCATGGCTGTTTCATATTGATCCTGTGCAAGCACATGTCCTCCATCGAAGGCTGTTATGGTAAGCAAAATAATTGTTACCAGCAAAACGAATATCGGTTTTCCTCCCATCTTTCACCTCACTGTTTTCAAGCTGCCGGTTTACTTGAATGCCGGATTTTCATGATGATGTAATGCTCATAGCATCGATAAACGGTAAACATAGCGATTAGTTAACCCTTTGTCTCGAGGCCGCTCATTTTTCTCTGCTCCTTGATTTGATCGATATTCTCCTCGATCCACTGTTTCATCTCACTAAGACCGACGCGAATCTCCTGGTATTCCTGTTTAAACTTTTTCTTCGACGTAAATCCATTCTTGTTCTCTTCATCCCATTTCAATGCTCGACCGATCTGAGCGGCCCACTTCTTTGGATCACCACCGGCATACGCATTGATCGGGCTGCCGATAGACTCTTGAAGAGCACCGAAGAGCGCAGGATCTCCGCTGGGGTCCAGCTTTGGATTTGCAGCTAAATGAAAACGATAGCGGATTGAGCCGACGTAAAACCAAAATACAGCATCGTCCTTCTTCCCTTCCTGGAATAATCTGGTAGAATAGAAAAGATAAGATGACGGATGCTCATTCGGGAGTCGGGCTTCGATATCTTTTGGCGGCAGGCCTGCCACTTCTTCCGGTGTAAGCGCTGCGTGCAAAAGCCCGGCAGCGGCTATAAACATGAGGGAAAACATGACACATAGGTTCATAGGCAAAACTCCTTTTGGCTAATGAAAAATAAATCAATTATCATCTGATATAGAAGTCACTGATAGTGAATTTGCTTTTCAACATTTGATATGAATAACACAAGAAAAACAAACTATCAATACGAACATGCCGATTTTATGGTTAAAAACCTGACAATATCTACTGCCTCTTTCCTCGAAAAAAACAGTTTAACCATAAGAAAATATGAGAAAACGTGGATAATGCTGACAACATAAGGAAGGTGATAAAGAAGGCGATGACACCCGCTATGTCTTAAGTCTACAGAGAAAAGATGCTCCAGCCCAGATCGCAAGAAGGACGATTAGTAGACCAAGGTATCCGAGTGGGATGAAAGCCAATTTAGCGGCAATCGATTCCTGTTTGTAATGCCTCGTAACCCAAAATGCCACGAGACACGGTAGATAGACTGCAGGATAAGCGATGGAAGCGAAGAGAAAGATCTTCGCGGCCCAGACTAGAAAAAAAGGCGTTGAGTCATAGTTCTTAGCGGCCAAACTCATGATTCCGGCAAGCAGAACGCCAGGATAAACCAACAGCAGAACAGCTCCGATGATCAGTGCTGATTTTGAGGTCATTTCGATTCCGTGCCTAACAATTAATATGCCAACTTACCTTTTGGCAGAATAATACAGCAACAAAAGAAATGCAAGAAAGTAACAACAAAAGGGGGGTCAATTTTTGCACAATAACACGTTTATTTTTGATCCCCATCCTCACTTTCTTTCAAGATTGATATATTGCTCAAGAAGGAGAAAACCATGTGTACAACAACTGCAAAAAAAATTAATGGAAATTGGATCTTAGGCAAAGCAAGAGACCCGGTCTTGTGGATGAGATATGAAGATGAGTGCAGACTATTTGCGACGCCACAGGACACATACAAGAAGTTAATTATCCAAAATCCGATACCTCATGAAGATGGGTATTACGGCGGGATAAATGAGTGTGGTGTCGCCTTTGTTTCGACATTTGTCCGCACAAGCCATGATCAGGTCTCCTATATCAGAAAGCCATACGTCAGGCTTATCCTGGATGCTGCATCGGCACGTCAGGCGGTGGAAATTATCAAGTCATTTAACCCCAAGATCGGAGGAAATATGTTAGTTGCCGATCCAGGGGAATGCTTTGGGATAGAGGCGACCGCTAAAGAATATTATGTGGAAGAAGTGAAAGAGGAGTGCGTTAAGACCAATCACTTCCTGCACCTCTCAGACCGCAATCTGAACTTTGATGTAGACATAACCTTTGAACCATGGACCAAAGCACATCTTGCAAGAGCAGAAGAACTTCTTCCTGGCGTTAATTCAATAGAAGATATGTGTGAGTTGTTTAAAGATCGGGTAAATAGTAATAAGAAGTGTGCAATTTCTACTACTCCAAGCGAAGCCAAGTGTTATACACACTCGGCCTTTGTGTTTGACTGCCAGAGTAAAATGATATATTACGCGCAAGGCTGCCCCAGTGAAGTGGATTGGAAGCGGTATGATTTTTATAATGCGCCAAATGCGGTGACACACGAGCAGATTGATTAGGTATAGTAGCCAAGGTTTCTCCTGATATCCTAATTGTTTTGTGAAGTTTGTTCAGATTCAGACCATGAATTCTCCTTTTTATCTCTATGTTAGCGGCCTTATGTGTCTCATTTTTCGCCTGACTATCCTTCTTTCAAACATCCACAGGATACAAGCCTCATACCACAAATGGCACATTTCTCCATATAACAGTCTTTATGATGGATTGCTCCGGGGATGACATGACAGACTGAACACCTTTCTTTTTCATCTTCTGAATAAGGGACTCGCGATAATGCTGTGTGGTCCTGGTATTCGATATAGCCGTTGAAACAAGTTGCTGTTTTCGGGTCTTCTGTATCTTTACCACAGTGTTTACAGATGGGCATATGAGATTATAACATTTCAGAAGTTGGTAAAATAGTTATAATTGTTGCATCGGCAGTATCTGGATGGATAAGCTTCTGAGAATGACAGTTCTGTTTCAGTTTC
>CAYMTB010000277.1:0-4490 GCA_964393225.1 uncultured Syntrophorhabdaceae bacterium | reverse complement strand
ATTAAAAATATAATCAACGCACTGTCTTTCTTGAAACGGGATAGTTCTTAACTCTGTGCTTATCTATGAAAAAGCAAGGGGGCCTTAGCTTTGTACTTCTATATTTCTTTGCAATATTCAGCAATACAGAAAACTGTTCTGAGGCATGACCGACTCTGGTCTATAGCGGGAACAAGCCAGATACTATCAAAGTTGAATGAAATCCTGCTCCCTGATATTGCAAAGAATCACAACGGTCAAGTTTTGGTGGCAGGCGGCGGGAAGTTCACCACGCGCTTCAACACGAAGGAAGGCGCTGAAAAAGCAAGGCAGGAGATTATAAAGTCAGTCTCCACGACACTGCCGATGCTCGAATTCCAGGTGTCGAGGGTCGTTGAGGCGGATAATTTTCGGGAGGCGCAGGAAGAGAGTGGTTCTGGTGATACTTTGTATCCCGGAATAATCCATGAATTATCCGAAACGAAACGCTGCTTCAGGGGATATGGAGTAACATATAACCCCCATCTGAAAGTCTGTGAGGAATGCGAGGAGTATCCCGCAAGCAGAAGCAAGCCAATGGGCAAAGACAGAAAACCTATCTGCCGTACATGCTACAATGCCAGAGAAAAAGCAGCTATCAATCCTGGAGAGTTAAAAAAAGACGACGAAAGCCTCACCACAATTGAGAAAATATACGCTAAGTATGTAGATGCTCTCCCCGATAAAAAATCGCTCAGTATCCCCTTAGATTTTGATGACCTCTTTTCTGTAAATGATACCGCAAACGAAAAAAAGCGCCTTGCCGTCTGGTTTTCAGATCTGAACAGCATGAACGACAAAGTAACCCTGTGGCTTAAAGAAAAACAGGAAGAAAAGATTCTCGGCATTTTTAACAGCGTCAAGGATACGATGGTCACAATAATCAGCGAAACCCTCGCAGGCGTTTTTAAGGAATCGACAATAATTACAAAAAGTGAAGAGAATAAAAATGTCAAGAGTCTTATCCCCTTCAGGATCATCGTTGCCGGAGGAGATGACCTCTGCATTGTCATGCCTGATAGGTATGTATTGCAGTTTGCAAAAAGTCTCTTTGCAAAAACCAAGGAAAAACTGAATTCTTTTGAAGATGATAATCCCTTGAGCAAGGCATGGCTCCTCAAGAAAGCAGAAGAGGCAAAGAAAGAGTCCGAGGCAAAGAAAAAAGTACCAAAAAAATACGCTATACAGGACTATTCTTTTGGTGGGAGTTTTGTGGTGACATCCGTTCATACGCCATTTACGAAAATTCATTCCCTTGGTGAGGAATTGATGCGCATTGCAAAGAATAAGACGGACCGGGCAGGAAACAGTATAAACTGGGCAATACTTTCCGTTGATGAAACATCTGTTTCACACAGCCTTCTCCATCCAGAAAAGCCACTTTTGGTAGAGCTGGCTGAGTCAAAATCAGAACACCTTACATTTACACAATATATGGAACTATGCAAAGAGTATAAAACACTCTCCGCTTCCCATATCCAGCAGATGATTGGAAAGATTATAGAATTCAAAGGGAACTCGAAAGAGTTTGAGAAAAAGTTTGAAAGATGGCTGAAAAGACTACCCGATGCCGCAAGAAAAGACAATCCGCTAAACGGCTTGCTTCAAAACCCCTTGTTCAGAAAAGATGGCAGATTTCATACCTCTCGTTTTGTCACACTTGCAGAACTGCTATTGCTCCAACAGGGAGATTGAATATATGGGAACCAATAATAAGCTCTATCTTGCCAAAGGAAAATTAACGGTTGTCGCCAGGGGGTACTGGTTTACATCGGGTGGGGACAAGGGTTCGTTCGGGTATTACCCTCATCTGAAAGACAAGGCCGGTTATCCTGTATTCCCTGACACCCAGCTTCACGGCGACCTTCGCATGGCGGCAAACTGGCTGAGCAAACTCAGCCCTTCTTACCCGAAAAACAGTATCAAAAGCATTTTTGGCGATTATCCCGGCCCGAACTTCCGTGATTCCGCATCAAGTCTTTTCCTTACCGACCTTAAGTTTACGGATGAGTCCAGGGAAAAGTGGTTACCTGAAAGATTTGAAGTCAAGCCTCGAATCGAGATTGATGATGCGGCTCGTACCGTAAAAGAGCACATGCTCGTTTCACTTGAGTATTCTTATCTGGATGGGCTTAAATTGCAATCGGATATCTATCTGGGATATCACAGCGACCAGGAATATCTTGCGTCAGCGAAATCTTTCATAAAAGAATCTGCTGAGTTCTTGAGTGGATTCGGCGCTTTTCGTTCACGTGGCTACGGGAGGGGCACAATAACGGTAGATTGGGAAGAAAATGATACCGCAGTGGAGTTCCCTGATAACGAACACATCCAGCTTCCCACGCAGGAGCCTTCAGTTTTTTTATTTGCGCTGGAATCTCTTATCAATATGAGAAACAAACCGATTGATCCTGGAAGCACCCAGCATCTTCCGTCTCACCGTTATATACAGTCAGGACAGTTCAGGGGTTGGTTTGTAAAAACATATTATGGCCTTTTTGGTGTCTGGCCTTCTCAGGAGGAAATGTCGGAAATAGTCTTCCCCGACCTCTATCCTTCCATTGTGAAAAATGGAAATATACTGCAGGGCTTCCCTCCTCCCATGACAACCCTTAAAAACGAAAAAGGTGATGTTTTTGACACGATAGCAACTCCTTCCGATGATGAACTTAGAAAAAAAGGGGATGATGAAAGGGAAAACTTTTTTCAGACCAAGACAAAACCGCTCTCATCTGATTACGGGGTAACTAACGAAGAAAACCCTTCGGTTTTTTCCATTGAGACCGGGCAGAGGATAAGGAACACAACAAATGAGAACTTCTCAACGTTCGAAGAAGGCGGTCTTTTTGTTCAGGAATTTATCAGAGAAGGCACAATATGGGCGGGTGAAGTGAAGATGGTCAATCCCGATTCTGAATTTGCCGGAAAGGCACGCTTCATTTTAAACACAGTAATGCCTGTTATAAACGGTTGTCTGCTTTCTCGCGTAAAAGCCAAAGATATAGCCCATGCCTTGCCAAACCAGATGAACGAAGCGCCCCGGCTTGTTATTTCACCCATACCTTATAGCGAAAGGTTAATCAATTTTCAACAAATGCAGTATGCGAAAAAAGATGACCGAATTACAAAAGAGAAGGCGAACATCATCGGGATCAACACCAGAAAGAGCTATAATACAGTATTAAAAAGGCCTCGTCGACCTGGAATCGTTATCTCACCCGGTTCTGTGATTCATGAATATATCCATGGATACGATGGCTCATTCAGAAAGTGGAACGGGTTCGTTGCGTCACTTGCCGTATTTGCCGAACCAGAATCAGAGCAACCGCCAAATGGGCAACCGGAAAAACCTTTCATGCCCCCCGAATATCTTGGAGAACTTGCAAAGAAAATGACGCGAGCACAGATAGGGATGCTGAAGGAATTCACAAACAAGTCAAGGAAGCTTGAAGATATCAAAAAAGTAGCTGTAGACAGGAGAGATAAGTTTAAACAAAAGGATAAAAAAGAATTCTCGGCGCTATATGGGGATATATGCTCAAAGATAGATTTAGAAAAAGAACCTGATGGTCATACGGTGAGAGAGTTTGTCAGTAACGTACTCGATACATTATTTGAAACACAGTGGGAAAAAAAGTATGGCAGATAATATTCAGGAATCACGAAAGGTTTTAAAGTTTTCAGCCGCTTTTATCCTCAAAACACCGTTGCTACTCCGTTCAGGCATAAGTGAGGAATTTGCCGACTCCTGCATAGAGAAGACTTTCGACCGCGAGTATATCCATATAAACGGATATGTATGGAGCAGTCTTCTTCGCCGCTGTCTACAGAGGCTCAAAAACGGCACGAAAATAGCAGAACGAATCGGTAAATATAATAATGCTTTGGATGGCTCGAACGTCTCTCCTCTATGGTGCGAATCCTTCTTCGGGCGTATCATAGATATTGATATCCGTCCGGGAAATGCGATCGACAGAAAACATGGTACCGCCAACATGGGGGCACTATT
Organism: uncultured Syntrophorhabdaceae bacterium; assembly: GCA_964393225.1. Lineage (GTDB taxonomy): Bacteria > Desulfobacterota > Syntrophorhabdia > Syntrophorhabdales > Syntrophorhabdaceae > MWEV01. The sequence goes on along the minus strand of CAYMTB010000277.1, from coordinate 463 downwards.
TAATGACGAAATAGTTTCTCCGGGCATGAAAATTATACTCAACGGAAATTTCTTTCTCAGCCCTGACGATATAATTCACGAGGTTGAAAGGGTTTTTAGGGACGCCATGTATCCGGTTAATGAAGGAATTGAAAATATCGGGGGAGGCTGGTCTTACGGTTTCGGAAGGATTGAGTGTACGCAAATCTCTTTTAAGGCCCTCGATCTTTCCCGCGCGCCGGATAGAAAACATCTTTGGAACTATGATAATATCGAGTGGGAAAAGCATGTTGAAGGCAGGGAAATTATATCCGAACCGCCGGAAGTTACAAAATCATGGAAGAAAATGACTGTTCATGCAAAGATTGTCGATGGTCAGATGCTTGCCGTTCACAGCAGTTATCCATCCTTTGACCCCTCAATGACGTATCCGGAATACCCCGATGCTTTCGTGTTCAGGGGATATGCCATCGATGCTCAGACC
>CAYMTB010000276.1:0-4534 GCA_964393225.1 uncultured Syntrophorhabdaceae bacterium | reverse complement strand
CGCCGATTTTCGTAAAATCGATAACCGGGGTCTTGCCAAGAAAAAAGAACGCCTTGGGTTTGATTTTACCCAGATCACGTACAATCTCATCTTCCTTGAGGCGAAGATCCAATGGGGCAATAATTGCTCCTATTTTAAAACAGGCATACATGAAGATGATGTGTTCGGGAATGAGTACAAGTTGCGTGGCGACACGGTCACCTTTGCCTATACCCATATCAAGCAGCTTCAATGCAAAAAAGTCAATGAGCGTTTTAAATTTACCGTACGTTACAATCTTTCCGTCTTCATGCTGGATCATAGCTTCCTTATCAGGATTCTTTTGTGCCCAGTACTCGACATAATTGTTCAAGAGCGGTAACTTGTCCATTGTATCCTTCATATAATCCTCCATTAATTTTTTTTGTACTTTGTATTTTCCGGCCTTAATCAGCAGAGGGGAACACATCACTGATCGGCTTAAAAACCGACTTAATTATTTCAGGTTCTTCACGGTTCTGTCCGGTATAAAAACTAATTTTGTTTTAATATTTTTCCTGATATCTTCTCTGTTCATCCCCATTGTGATATATTTTACATCCATCCACATCCGTGTCTGGTCATCGTAGTGCGGGGAAAGCCAACGCTCGGATTCTCCGGTAGAGATCACAAACCTGGCGTTATCAAAATCAGCGAAGTCTATTACATGGCGCATTGATGAACCGTCAGTAACTTTATATGGCTTTTTAGAAATGTCTGTAAAAAACCCTGGTCTCACGGTTGAGATGTCCCCTGGAAAAGCAAAGGGACCGATGTTCCAAATCCACTTGAAAGGTGCAATGGAACCGAGGGTATGGTTAAACGTGTACGTATGGACCTTTCCCCATTTCCATTTAGAGATGTCTTTACCGAAATAAGCGGTGAGTTCCCTGTCCGCATCCTTCAGGCTTTTAATGAGGATTTCATCCCTTCCTTCAAGCTTTTTGGTAGTCGGGTCGTCATACCAGTTGGAATAGGTGCCGTCTTGCAACATGAGCAGGCAGACTCCCGATGAGTAATACATCTGTTCCTTAAAAACCTGATAAAGCTGCGCATCGAGCTTGTTTGCAAAAAGATTATCCATCGCCCGGGCGAATACCTCAAAGGCTATGGTCATTCCGACATTTTCAACGTCCGATGAGCCATTCCATTCCTGCAGGTATCGCGCGAGTTCTATCGTTCGCTCGTCTTGAACCTTCAGGCTTTTGACAGCATTAATAACAAGCCCGGCGATTGTAAGACCGAACCGGGAATCCGTATCGGCTTGAATTTCCCTCATGCTCTCATATGTGGCGGACCCATTGGATTTAATCAACTCTTCTATCCTCATGGCCCGGTAGGGTAGGACAAACGCACTGGATTGGATCATATATGGGTAGCGTTCATCAGATATTTCGTTATTAGCTGTAACAATATACCCTGCCTTAGGATTATATAGCTCGGGGAGTTCTTCAAATGGAATAACCCCTTTCCATTCATGTTCCCCGTCCCATCCCGGTACAGGCTCCAGACCAGTCCCCTTTTTTCGGATAGGAATCATCCCGCTTACCCTGAATCCGATATTGCCTTCTTTGTCCGCGTATACCCAATTCCATATGAAAGCGTTGTAATGAGAGAGAGCTTTCTTAAATGACGGCCAGTTTTTAGCCTCCATAATTTCTGTTGAAAATGTGAATAACCCTTTCATGGCGCCGTCCACCGTCTTTAAGGCCAGCGGAGGTCCGTCTTTAATTGAGCCTTTTGTTATGGAGTTGAGTATGGGACCGTGCCTGCTGATGAGAACATTAACGTCTATATATTTCTTATCTTTACCCGTTTTATAATAGATCCTTTCGGAAACGATTTGGAAGGGCTCATATTTCCCTTTGAACAAGTATTCATTGCCATTACTGGGATTAACTTTCTCGATATATATATCCTGAATGTCTCCCCCTGTGGTGGTGGCACCCCAGGCGATGTGCCGATTGTGCCCGGCAATGATTGTGGGCATCCCTGGAAGGGTTACCCCGATCACATCAATTCCGCCACCGCACAAGTGCGCTTCATACCACAGGGAAGGGAGAAGCAGCGGCATGTGGTAATCATTGGCCAGTATTGGCTTCCCCGATTTGGTACGCGAGCCGGAAACCACCCAGCCATTGCTATGCACCATCATGCTATTGAGCCCGCTGTAGCTCGCCAGTAGGGCATCAGCTTTCAATAGTTCTGTAATCATCCGGGGACTTGGTATAAGGTTTGTTTTTACCTTGCCGATGAAACTATCTTTTTTCTGCGGCAATCCTTCTTCCTCAGCATGATTCCCGGGGAGGCTCATATAGGGACCATGATAAGTGAGGGGCGGGAATAGTTCGCTTCCTTTTTTATCCCCCAGAAGTGACTTGGCTGATAATCGCGCCAGTTCAAATTTCCAGTTATGGCTGTTGAGAAACGATTGGTACATGGTTACGGCAAGTATGTCATGTATTGTAAAAGGCTCGGGCACGTAACCAAGCACACGAAATTCAACCGGCAGCTCGCTTTTTTTAAACTTTATATAATGGTTGATGCCGTTAAGAAACGAACCTAAATACTCCTTTTCTCCGGCTGTGAGATTTTCCTCTGTTTTCTTCGCGCCACGGCCGAAACCGAGAACGCGCGAAAACCTGTCCGCATCCAGGGCAATCTCACCGAACAGCTCGGACAAGCGTCCCAGGGAGACCCTGCGCAGAATATCCATTTGCCAGAGCCTATCTTGTGCCATTGAGTAGCCGAGACCAAAGGCCAAGTCATTTTTTGTGCCTGCAAATATATGAGGGATTCCGTAGGTATCCCTCATGACCTCTATATTTCCTTCGATACCAGCTATTGAATAGCTCCCCTCATAATCAGGCAATGTTGATCTGACAAAAAAATAAATACCGATGACCAGTAAAATTATTACGAGGATAACAGCTATTCCGATGCGTCGCAGTATTTTCATCTTAGTGGCCTCCTGAATATTTAAATTTTAAAACTTAAGGGAACCTCCAGAAACTTCCAATTAATTGATAATCATAAAATCGTTACGAGAAACAATCCCGTGTGTTTGATAAAACATTGCTCGTTTATGCTCAACCTATAAGAAACTCGGTATTATATGTCAAGGGAATATAGACCACAAAATATTTGGTGTCGATGTTTGTCATCGGGTTTAGTTAAGAAATAGGCCGCTGAGCCTATTTCCTCAATGGTTTAATCTCCCTGCATTATTTTACGGGAAACCCTTCGGTTACCCATCAAATGGTTTTACCGGTAATGAATCCCGGTTGTTTAAACAATGGACTGGGGTACTGATAAAATCCCTTGCCTGTTTTCTGGCCGAGTTCACCACGATCCACAAACTGTTTCAGGAAGTCGGCATTTTTCTGCGATTGCGCGTCACCGGTCTGTTTTGCCCAGTACGCCGTGACCATCCACGCGGTATCGATGCCGACGCTGTCCATTATTCCGAAGGGCCCGATCGGCACATTAAAGACGCCCATCCATGACCTGTCTATGTCTTCAATGGATGCAATATCGTTTGCCGCAAGGGTTTGCGCCGATCCGAGAAAAGCAGCGAACATGGCATTGAAAACATAGCCACTGTTCTCTTTTCTAAGAGGAATGTCGATTAGTCCCATCCGCTTAGCAAAGCCCTGAACGGCATGGATCGTCTCTTCATTAGTTCCGGCATGGGGCATGATATCCACAACTGTGTTCGTGCGAAGATCGTGGAAGTGGAGGGCGAGAAATTTTCCCGGTCTCCCGGTGACTTCTGCAAACATGGATGGTAGCAGGGTGGATGTATTCGTGGTGAAGATGGCGCGCGGTGGACAGAGGCTGTGAAAGAGGGAAAAAACCTTTCCTTTCAGTATGGGATCTTCGGGAACTGATTCACTGACAAGATCGATTTCCATAGCTGCTTCTTCGGGAATCGTTGTGGTCTTTATCCGGCCAATCGCTGCTTGCGCCTCCTCCTGGGTTATCCGTTTCAGGCGAACATAGTTTCCGGCTATCTTTTGAATTCCTGACAAAGCCTTGGACAGTAATTCTTCCTGGATATCGTAGATGACGACGTTACAGCCATGCATCGCGAAATGGAGAGCTATCTGTCGGCCCATTGTTCCGCCGCCGATAATCAAGACACGTTTAATATCTTCCGCTTTCAAAATATGTCTCCTTCCTTATGTTAATGATCCCCGTCTCCGATAAAGGCGGGGCTAAATGATAAATAGATAAGATAACTTCACCAGTGATCGTTTATAGTTATATTAAAATGGGGTATTTACTGTACCCTTCCTAACTCGTTACCATTAACACAATGGAACGGAATCCCTGCCCCCGTGATCTTTTCTATACATTCTCGGTTGCCATAAATCAATTCAAAATACCCCGATAGAATATTGCCATTTGGAGTCTTGAACTATATGGCACAAAGGACTGCTCAATCCAGAGAAACAAGCCTGCTTTCTTTGTGACGTGATGTAATAATTAATTCCGGGTTCAGGTCTTTTCTCTG
>CAYMTB010000275.1:0-4544 GCA_964393225.1 uncultured Syntrophorhabdaceae bacterium | reverse complement strand
CCTCTTGGGAAAGCATATCAATGTAGTCTATGTAATCATCCATCAAAACGTTTAACAGCATATTATCCTGGTTGCGACGTATCTCGACTAGATGTTCAATGTACGGGCCGATGTCGATACGTTGCGACCTAATAAGTATTTGGATGGGATGGTTAAGTGCGTTTAAAAAGTTTTGGTAGCTGTATTCGACACCCTCGCGTTCGGTACTGCTCATCAAATCGAAGTTAATCGATTTGCAGGCAACAACGGCGCGGAATGACCCGTCGGTCATTATAACCATATTGTCGCGGACTTCTGACAGCAATAGGGTGTTTTGGGTAGAATTGGGGTTTTTTGGCTTTTGCGGTGCCGGCGCGTTAGTAACAGACCCCTGAATACCAGAATTACCTGCAGCCGGAGCGGCAGGCGGCTTTGTTGGTGTTTGGTTGTTTGGCGGCATGTTTGTTGGTTCCCACTCCCCTTAGTATTACTATCGAAGTTTGACTATTATCTCATGGGCATCTTGTTTTTTCTGAATTCTATCAGCTTCACGAGCAATAGCCGCAATTGTTAAATCGGTATTGCTAGCGAGGTTTATTATACCAGCTGGCACCACCTTTTCGCTAGTGGTTGTTTTAGGATTGGTTACAAATTTTGCTTGGTCGAGTGGTTCAATCACAGACTGTCTGATATCCGGGTACGGGTTATAATTTATTGGGGGTAATTCAGTTAACTCGGGCGCTGGGGTTGGCTCGGTCAGCGGGGTGCCACCAAAATAGCTGGAGGGACTTGGCATTACCTGTACTGGAGCGGATTGATTAGTTTGGAGTTGTGGTTGTGGCACTGCAACCGGCCGAGGTTCCGGTACGACTACCTTTTTATTCATTATATCAACCGCCGCTTGATGCCTTTTAGCTTCGCTTTGTTTTAATTTATCAATCAGTGATAACGAGGTTGACGCGTCGTCATCCAACACATCTTCGACCGTCTGGGCTTCAAAATAAGCATCACTTGTCATGGCGCTATTCGGTGCTTGGATTCCGGGGCCACGGATAGCCCAACCCTGACTGTCGACTATTTCGGCCAAATAAGAGAATCGGCGTTCGGCTTCGGACATAGTTAAATCTTTGGTCCGGCTGTACTCGATAACTTTTGGTACGGTAATTTCGATTAATGAATCAATGCCGTCCGGGTCCCATAGTCTTCGGCGCGGTTTCAAATAAAACGATACCATTGCCGCCATATATATTTCCATCGGCTGGTCTTTGCGCAGTGGCAAGGCTAGTGCGCCGAAAAAGACAACGATTGGCAAGGGGATTATTGCCAGCGGAACAAATAATTGAGCCAACGCCCACGCCATCATAATCGCCATGGCGACAATTACCAGATAAATAAACTGACGAAAACTGAACGGACCGATTAATTTATCGTCAGCTTCAACATCCTGGGGGACTTTGTATACCGCCATACTGCTTATAGTATAACAAATAATAAAGTCATCGGCAGTTTATTTTTTTACCAGAATAAGCGCCTAACGGTTACTTAAAGCGCGCTAAGTCTAAACACGCTCTGGCGAGTTCTTTTTATCCTTTCATCTACTCTAGGTGTGCCAAGTGCGCTTATTGCCGTAGCTCTTATGGAGGCTATCTGAGTCCCAGTCAACGTTGGGGTTGCTCCGGTTGGTAGGCCCGTAGCAGGATCGATACCAGCCGCTCTCAGTAGTTGTTCCAGTTCATCATTCGTTGAGGTCGCCATTGACTCTGCTCCTGAATATCTTCCAGCGTCAATAGCCTGTCCAATCGCAGTGGCCGTGTTAGCATATGGCAAGCCATTATTATCTAATTGACCCGTTCTCATTAATTCTACTTGTGCGGGAGGGTAATATGCAGCTTTGTCTTTTGAGCCCATGAGGCTCTCTGCAAAGGTATTTCTTATGCGCTCAGTTTCATCGCCGGGAGGTAGACCGCCCATGGAATCCCAGAGTTGTGCTATCTGTGTCTCGTCTTCGGTACCCACAGTTCTTTTTATGGCCGCAATGCGTGTTTCTAGGTCGGCACCAGTTAAACCGCTGCCGGTAGTGGTAACGGGATCATTGCCCATGGACAACTGTCTAATATCTTCTCTAGGCAAGTCCGCATGAGTTAATCTGATTGATGCCGCTTCGACGTGTTTGGCATCTTCTGTGTCTCCTTCCTGGATTGACCCGGCTATTGAGCGATTGGTTCCAAACGGGTCAATACCCCCCATCGCAACAGCGGTGGCGCTAGGCGTTCCCGCTCCGCCGGGCCCATCTTCGAGTGCTGCATGTCGGAGTTCCGTCTTTTGAACGCGTACTGCCCCTGCTGTTGCGCTAGCCGCAACATCTGCAGTACGTTGTGCTTGTTGCAGACTTGCGCTTATTTGATCGGCTTGCTGACTAGCCGCTGCTGCCGCAACGGCACCAGCAGGCGCGCCCGCACGAAGTGTTTCCTCTATCTTTTTTCTTCCTTGTTCGGTTGTTCCCTCGGTGACAAGTTCTTGAGTAACCGCCTGAGCGCCTTTTAATTGCGACTCGGAGGCCGCTGCTTCTAATATTGCAGCTTTATTCTCGGCGTTTGATTCTACACGGAAAGCGGCGTTAGCTTTATCGGTTCTTGCTGTTACTTCAGACTTGCCAATCTGATCATTAAGTGCAATACCCTCCTCTGACTCATCTACCCCATGCGCTATGTGCAATGTGTCGTCTTTGGTTTGTTTTTGGTCTAGGCCGAGTTGTTGATGTAGCGCATTACCTCGTGTAGATTCTGTTACGCGGTGGGCAGTTCTTTCGGCGTCCCCTTTAGTTTGTAGACTATCCTCGCCTAGGAGTCTGTCAAGTTCCTGGCCACGTGGAGCATTAGATGCTCTCGCTTCAGCCAGACCTTGAACATGTTTTGTGTCTTTTGTTGAATCACTCAAACGGTCTGTAGCCAATATGCCCGGAGTCGAACGGCCAAAGCGTGCAGCTTCTTCCTGCTCAATACTTTTAGAAGTTGTTTTTACCAAATTTGAGCGATCCATTGCGCCCATACCACCTGTCGACTCTCGCCATTGGCTTTCACGTGTCATTATATTTGTCTCCTGATCTTTCTTTCTAGTCCTTGTCCTATTATCTCCCCATTTGGCAGCTTTTCTACCCCACCTAGAGAACGCATTTCGACTGTGTCCACCTTTTTCATTCATAGCCATATCCGCGTCTTCTGCCAGGTATTTATCTCGTGCAGCGTCCCTTTGGTCTTTACTAAAATCAGAAATCGGCTTTCGGGCCTTTTCGGTCATATTTTTCAACGCACCGCCAACTCCGGATATTATTGGTCCGCCTTGTTTTATCAAGAAAGGTAGCGAGAATAACGGCATAGCCAGCATTATTTGACCGATTAACAGATTCCAAAAATTACCACCGTTACCAATAATCGTTGCAGCGGCAAACTGTGAACCGGCAAAAATTAATGCCGCCAGCGGGTACATCATCAACATGGAAAGCAGCCACTTTTGCCATTTTTTATACCATGATTCGGTGTTTGGTAACAGATAAGCTACAAATGCAAGTGGCGCAAGGATGGCCAGTACTGGTATAGCAGCCTGTCGAAAAATCAGTGTTAAAAGTGCAGCCAGCAAACCAAGCAAAGCCATCAATACAAATGGCAAAATAACCCAAAATATAACACCAATACCGCCATAACCAGCCGCCGCAGCTAAACCATAACCAGCTATTCCTACAGCCCCGGTTGCTGCGGCTCCCAGTAGTTCCCTAACTAAATCGCCCCATCCCAGTGTTATCGGTGGAGCCAGACCAGATATGAAGCTGTATAAACTGGACCCAATAATATTAGCCAGATCGACTGCCAACTGGACAATAACGAATGAAATATTAACCAAAATTGCACAGATAATAATTTTTGGTAACATTTTTTTGATACCGTAGTTTGTAATACCAGCGCCTGTAAGCTGAGAGAATATAATAATCAGAAAAAAGACAACGAACAGCACGTTTGCAATACTGCGAATCGAGGCCCAAGCGGTATAAATACTGTCAGATTGTTGTAACGGGTTGATTGTCAGCATTTTTTTTGATACTAATGTCCAAATGTAATCGTCCAGACTTGTTAGCGCATCAATAACTGGGCAGACAATCCATCCCAAGTGAGCAACTTCGCTACCACAGGTAATATCATTTGATCCCGATATCGGAGATGTCGATACTAAATCTGCAACTTTATCTTTTGGTACATTGATAGTGAGGGAAATATTCTGATAGCCTTTAAATTTTCCTTCGGGAGGTTTAGAGCATATAGGCGTAGAGCTGGCGGTGTCGATACATGCTTTATATTTAGAACCTCTTAAGACAGGTTCAACATGTGCAGTTAAGTTGAGGGGAGTTTGTTTTGGTGAGGGAGATGGCAGTGTCTTGGATGTTGTGTCGGCAGAATATTTCTCTTCACCACTACCTGCGTCTACTATACTTACGGTATATTTACCATATTGAACGCTACTGCCACCTGCAGGCACCGCAGGAACCTCCTCTAGAACCACAGTAACATTAATGA
>CAYMTB010000274.1:0-4564 GCA_964393225.1 uncultured Syntrophorhabdaceae bacterium | reverse complement strand
CAAAGATGCTAAGGCATGGGTGTACGACAAAATCTATAGTTTGGGCAACAGCCCGATACCATTTGAAAGCCGCTATGACACTGAAAATGCTGTCTGTGTGGATAACAGGAAGGCAATTGCAGTCCGCAGGATCAGGAAAAACGCTGCCAGGCTATGCGCCTTTCAATCGGTTATTAACAAATCCAGTCAGGTACCCGATGTGTGGATAAGTATTTGGAGTTATGTCGGAATATCCAAGTCTTTCAGTATGATGTAACCTATGAAACATTATCACGAGGTGGCCACGGCACTGTATTGAAAGGGCTGCCCTATAAGACAATTCTTCAAACAGCACTCCACAAATTTGCAACTTTAATTTATGAACCGAGGTGAGCCCGACCATCAGAAATGGTGATGGGGCAGATTGACGGGTGGTGCAGGGACCGTAAGAGCAAACCTCTTGGCATGTAAATGCCCTGTTTCAAATGTGTACCTCTTTTTTTTGTTGGATACCAACCGTAGTAACGCACCATTTGAAAGGACTTTTAAGGGATGATTTCTCCAAGGGGTTGTAGACCGGTTTTGGGTATAACATTAAATGTCCCGGTAGGGATAAAGAAGCCATCCGTGGCAAGCGCGTGAAAATGGTTATGAAACTTAATTTTTACGAAGGCATGAAGATTTAACTTCCCTTTATTTTTCATTGCACTATAATTATACAAGAGGGGAATGATTACGGGCAGGAAATGTCATATATGATCTCAGAATTTCTCAGAAATCAAATGGATTACATTTTCTTTTTCTATGGACTGGCATTTCTTGTCCTTGCCGCTGTATGCTTTGCTCTAAGAAAAAGAGGGGAGTCTGCTTTAACTTGGACATGGTTGGGGCTTTTTGGTTTCACCCATGGCGCCAATGAATGGCTTGATCTTTTGGCCATCAGTTTAGGGGATAATTCCGGCTTTACTGCTGTCCGGCTCTTCGTGATGATCGTTTCTTTTATCTTTCTTCTCGAATTTGGACGAACCGGCACTATCTCACTCCGGGGACGTGGTCCCGGGCGCTGGATTCTCCTGTTATTCCTGTTTTTAGCCATTCTCGGAAGCTTTGCGGGAATGAAGGGTTTAAATGTCACAGTCCGTTATGCATTGGGACTTACCGGTGGACTCTGGACAAGTCTTGTACTTTACCACCAATCAAAAACCGGAAAATCCGGGAGGCAGATGCTTGTTATTGCAGCATCGGGAATGGCCCTGTATGCTATTGCTTCTGGCGCCATCGGACCTCAGGCAGGTTTCTTCCCGGCATCCTTGATAAACCACGAAACCTTTTTCATAACATTTGGTTTTCCGATCCAGTTGGTCCGTGGTATTCTTGCACTGATCATCGCTGCTACCGTGTGGGGATATCTCCAGAGTTTACGCGAGATAGAAAAGAAAGAATCGGGCGTAGAATCAAAAGACCTTTATTCCGTTACAATGGTGATATGCTTATTAATAACCCTTGCTTTAGGTGGCTTTGTCACCGATGAAATGAGCAGACATGCAGACGAAGACCTCCGACAGGACCTCATCCTGAGAATAAAGGCTATAGCATCTGCCGGACTCGCAGAAAAGGTTATAACACTGACAGGAGCCCGGGATGATACGAATTCACCGGACTACCAAAGATTACGTGAGCTACTTATCCGTATAGCTACTGCCCAGGATGATGTCTGCCGTATCTACCTGCTGGGATGTAAGGATAATAAAGTGTTTTTCTATCTTGATACGGAACCGGAATGTCCAAAAAGGCTGAAGAAACCATTAGCCCAGCCGGGTGAATTTTACCATAATGCCCCTCCGGGACTTGAATATATCTTTACCGGGGGCAATGAAATGGTTGTCGGGCCATACACAGAGGCAAGGAGTTCCTTTGTCTCTGTCTTTGTTCCTGTTTATAACCCTGTTTCCAGTCAGATTTCTGCGGTTCTGGGCATCGACGTTGACGCCCGTGACTGGAAAAAACATATCTCTCTGTACCGCCTTACCGCTATCAGTATAACCATGTTGATAACCATGATACTGATTGCCTTTTTCATTGCTATCCAGCGCCAAAAAGAAGGGGCAGAAAAAATCCTTGCATTGAATAAACAACTGGAGATAATTGCAGAGGAGGCAAAACGCTTAGCCGTTGAGGCTGAAAAAGCCAATGTTGCAAAAAGCGAATTTCTGGCCAATATGAGCCATGAGATCAGAACGCCTATGAATGCTATTATCGGGATGGCTGAATTGCTCCTGGATACCCCCCTCAACGAGGAACAGCTAAAATATGTCCAGGTATTTCAGGATGCAGGAGAGAACCTCCTCGGATTGATCAATGATATTCTCGATCTTTCAAAGGTGGAGGCAGGTCAGGTGCAGTTGGAGACAATAGAACTTGATCTCGTCGATCTTGTTGGAAGAATCTGTGATATTATGGCGTTACGGGCCTATGAAAAAAACACCGAACTTATCTATCGGGTTGCTCCCGATGTTCCCACAAATCTTACAGGAGATCCGGCACGCCTGAGGCAGGTGATTGTCAATCTCATCGGGAATGCAATCAAGTTTACCGAAAAGGGAGAGATTGTCCTGGAAATAAAAAATCAGGGGCCAGGGGCCGGAGGGGATCAAGCAGTAGTCCTCCATTTCTCTATTCGAGACACTGGTATCGGCATCCCCAGAGAAAAGATTAATGTAATCTTCGAGAAATTCACGCAGGCTGATGCTTCTACCACCCGTCATTATGGCGGGACGGGCCTCGGGTTGGCAATATGCAGGAAGATTGTCGGTCTGATGGGAGGAACTATCCGGGCCGAAAGTGAGGTTGGCGCAGGCACAACTATCTCATTCACTGCATGTTTCGGTGTACAAAAAGGTCGGGAAATTGAAAAGACCACCTTTGAAAAAGTTTCAATTAAGGATATGAAGGTCCTTGTCATCGATGACAACGCCACAAACCGTATGATTTTACGAGAGATGCTCAATGGGTTTGGCGCCTCAGCCACAGAGGCAGAAGATGGGACAAGCGGCCTTGAAGCATTAGAGCAAGGCATTGCCACAAACAAACCATTCGCTCTCGTGCTGCTCGATTACCAGATGCCCGATATGGATGGTTTTGAAGTGGCAGAGCGGATCCGGAAAAATAATCTGTTCAACGATGTCCCTGTAATTCTTCTTACATCTCTACTGTTTGTGGGGGAGCAAGCAAAGGCACGGCAGCTTGGCATTTCCGCTGTACTCCGGAAACCCGTTAAACGTGCCGAGCTTAAAGAGACAATCGATATGGCAATGGGCCGCACGGGCCATAAGGGAGAAGGGGCGCAATCTTCCATTTCTCCTGCCACCCCGGATGAAAAAGAATCAATGAATATTCTCATAGTCGAAGACAATGAAGATAACCGGTTACTCCTCATATCCTACTTAAAAAGTACACCCCACATAGTCAATATAGCAGAAAACGGTGCGGTAGCCCTGGAGAAATATAAGGCAGTGAAAGGCATGTATGATTTAGTAATTATGGATATGCAGATGCCCGTCATGGACGGCTACACTGCGACTTCTCTCATAAGAGTATGGGAGGAAGAAAACGGAATTGAGCCGACACCCATCATCGCCCTCACCGCATATGCCTTAAAGGAAGATGTACTGAAAAGTCTTAATGCCGGATGTGACAAGCATTTGACAAAACCATTCAAAAAGGCGCAGCTTTTTGAAGCTATCACCACATGTACAAGAAAAAAGGAAAAGAGCTGTTCATAAATAAAATAATTGGGGGCATTTATGAAAATGGTTTGCAGTTGATGCCTGATTTTTGTTTTTGCTATACTCTTCTCAACAATAAACGTTTACGCCGTAAAATAGTGTGGCACTATCAAATAGAGAAAGTTTCATTTGGATATGTTTATCCTAAAAGTAATCGGGGTCTCGATAAAAGTGATCATATGAAAGCCAGATACTCTCTATTTGATCAAAACCATTGACTTCAGAAAGCAGCCCACGCCTTGCAGTAACAGAAAACAAGCCGCCAGGTACTTGCACATTCCATCGGTTATCAATAAATCCAAGCAGGAACAAAATGTGTGGATAAGTTGTACGTATTACAGACATACTTTCAATGTTTTACCCAAATTCGATATGTCTATTTCCGCAATGTATTTCTTTACGGACATAGAATTATTTCTTCTCCACTTTGCAGACTATTTTGTAGAGTGTTTCTATTGTACTCTCTGGTGGAATTGGTCCATAGGGTGTTGATGGATTTGAGTAAGAGACTATTATTCCCCCTTCACCGTTGTTGTGAGACATAGAAGTCATTCTATGTTCTTTTGTACTACACTTAATGACATTAAGGAGGAGCGAATAACTTAAATCTTTAAATTCCGCTTTATAATAACCGCCTTTTTTTGATTTTTCTATGTAGTCTTGCTTCCCTTTTTTGGTATAGATTAATTTATCCCACACTTTTAAAGTCCCGTTACCGTCTAAATCAATGCTTTCCTTATCGTACTAAGCTGACCCGCATATATATCTATAATAATAAACTATAAACTTCCAATTTCAAG
>CAYMTB010000273.1:0-4602 GCA_964393225.1 uncultured Syntrophorhabdaceae bacterium | reverse complement strand
CCGGAACAGTAAAGCATCTTCATTTTCTGCATCCATGTAAATTGCTTTAGTAAATGACACTATGGCTTCTTTATATTTCTTTGCATTAAATAAGGCATATCCTTCATCGACCCATTGATTGGATACGTGCTCTTGAGCAGCCAATGCTGTTGCAAAGAGAAGGAAGGTACAGATGAAGATGGTAACGATGCGATTCATGTCATAGCTCCTTTGTGGCGGACAATCTCATATTTTTTCATTATAAATGTTTATTGTCAAAGGGAATATACATCTGGTGGTTATAATAGGATACAGTAGCGGCAGAATCTGCTTGTCTGAGATAATTTGTCTTTATGAATAACAAAAACTGACTATCTTTTTATAAGAACAGTCGCAATAAAGAGTTTATTCACTTGCCAGTGGCTGGCCAATCTCCGACAAAACCATGCTGCGCGGGGTGCCCACTGCAAAAACATTAAGATCCTTTGCGTCTGGTCGTTTTGCAGCCATATATACCGAGCAACCATTGCCGGCCATAAGTACTACCGTCAAGATGCCTACTACTTTCGCTGAACCTATCAACATGGCGTTTGCCGCTGAACAATTCTCTTGAGAGATTAGCATCACTGGTTTATTGACAGCATGGGCATACCCTGTTTCAAAGGCTGTTCCTGTATCATTCCAGTCAGCAAGGTTGTGAAGGATTGGGGTAGATAAAACTGATAATTCAAGAACACCCCGAGACCGTTGTATGTTCCATTGAATACTGAACCTTCCCCTTGACAGGAGATACAACCACTATTTTGGGCAAGGACCGGTATACTTTCCTGATGTTGTGCTCGTCATTTGCATAGTCCCCTGCTCCTTGGTCTTCACTGTAGTATTGGTAATACCGTCAAAAACATTTCCCTTATAGATGGTCTTGCCGGAGATTTCAATGACGTTTCCGCCCTGATCCTTACACTCCACAATATACGTTACCGTGTCGCCGCTGACTTTCTGATCTTTGATCTTGCATTCATGACCCGGTTCCTGTATTTCCGATTTTGGAACCAAGTCTTTTTTGGTGATGCATTGTTTCATCGTGGTAGGAGGTAATTGAACCGGTACTCCTTTCATTTCTGATTTCGTCGTAATTTCCCAAAAACCTTCCTTGATTTCAGCCGATCCGACTGTGACCAAAGCAAGGGTAAGAACAACAGCAATTATAACACTCCGAATCATATGGACCTCCTTTGTTGTCAAAAGATTCTCTATACTTCACATCGTATTTGCATTAAAACCATGCCTATACCTCAATTGCTTGATACAACTTTTACCATAATCTTCGTATTGTACACTATTTTAATGTGATGTTCCTTGAGAAAAAGAAAGCGGACCCGAAGGCCCGCTCGCTTAACTTGATTTATTTCTTCTTCGGTTTGGCCGGTGCCTTCTTTGCTGGTTTCTTTGCTATTGCCTTTCCGCTTACCACTGCCTTTAAGGCTGTACCAGCGGTAAACTTCGGAACCTTCTTTGCGGCAATCTTGATCTCTTTACCGGTCTGGGGGTTTCTTCCCTTTCTTGCCTTTCTATCAGAAACTGAGAATGTACCAAAACCTACGATTGTTGTTTTCTCGCCCTTCTTGAGCGCCCCTTCGATACATCCGATGATTGTCTGGAATGCACCTTCTGCAACTTTTTTTGTTACTTTAACATCTTCTGCCACCTTTGCTACAATTTCCGCTTTTGTCATTTCCAACTACCTCCTTAAATATGTTTGGATATATCTATGATTATCAGGCAAATAGACTCTGCCTGTTGGGTAGACTATTGCAAGAATAGGCATCTATGAGAATTATTAACATAACTCTCAACAATGTCAAGGATTATTTGCAATTTAAGATAAATTAAACCAATATTATCAGACCACAAGAACATCCTTTGAGCGTGAACAGGCTCTGGGCAACGATGTACAGATATGATTAATTAGGGATGTAATGTTGGTGATTATCAACGATTTTGTGTTGCAGCAAAAGAAACGGGTTGGGGTCGGACCAAGCCTTATAAAGGCAGTGTTGAATTGTGAGTTATGAATTTTGAGTTATTCGTATAACTTAAAACTTAGCACTTAAAACTCAAAACTGTATTTCAGGGAGGCTTAAAGTGCTGTTTTACCTTCTCCCGCCGGTGACAGATGTTTGGATGATTGGAAGTTCAACTAACCCTCTAAACCTCAAACCTTCTATTTTCCCCTTTCCCTACTCACCTTACTCAACCGCTTTCCCTGCCTTTTTCACTTTTCTCAATTCAAAATTCTAAATTTCTCATCCTTTCCCTTCCCGCTCTACGCCCTTTTTACTATCCTCTCTCCTTCTTCTTTTTGCCGTCCTGCCGCGCTTCTTTCTTCTGTTCGTAAATATCCTCCACAACAGTGGCAAGTCTTTCCCTCCAGCGAGGATCGTCTTTATTATGCTCAACTTCTTCGTAGAAATCAGAGATGCTGTGGTCCTGGAGCTTATACGGATTGTCCTCGGATTCAATATCAAAGCAGGCGTGTCTTAATTCGTGCCTGACAATCCTGATCTTGTCATCCCTTATAATACTGTCCCAGCATATCTTGTCCAGGGTTATAATATAATCGTATCCTTCCATAGCATCAGCCTCATCTTTTGTAAGGTGCCTTAACAGGTCATTCGTTTTCATGATGCGGGCAAGGATAACCATACCCCCGGTTTTCCTTTTCTTTATGTCAAAGAGCATCTTGATTTTTGCATTTTTTAATTCAGGAAAATATTCCGATTTCACCTCTTTCAGTACTGACATGACCTCTTCGTTTACCTCTTCATACCTTAAACCCATTATGACTGCCTCCTGTTTGTCTTATTATTTATTATGAAAATACTCTTTTGCGTCTTTTATATCCATTGCAATTTGATTTTTTAATGCATCGGCTCCGTCAAATTTAATCTCACCCCGTATCCGTTCATGGAAATAAAGGGTCAAATCCGCGCCGTACAGGTCCCCGGAATAGTCTAAAATATGGGTCTCAACGGAAAGCTTTTTGACGTCGAAGGTGGGATTATACCCTATATTCGTGACAGATGGAAGCATCTTCCCGTTTATTTCGACTTCGCTTATATACACCCCGTCTTTAGGGATAAGCTCATAATCCGTTTTCAGATTTATGGTGGGGAAACCGATCCCTGCTCCCCTCCCGTCACCGTGCACTATCTTGCCTTCTAACATGTGCGGCCTGCCCAGAAATCGTTCAGCCTTTTTCACATCGCCTTCCATGATGAGCTTCCGTATCCTGTTACTCCCTATCTTTTCGCCATCCAGCGTAATGGCCTCCACCACCTCGAAGAAAAAACCATACGTTCCGGATAACTGCTTTAATAATTCCGTGTCGCCCTTCCCTCCCCGTCCGAACTTGAAATCGTATCCAACGATCAGCCCTTTAATCCCCAGTTTGTTCACAAGGATATTTTCAACAAATTCCTGAGGGGTCAGGAGCCTGAATTCCTCATTAAAGGGTAAAACAAGAAGCACATCAATGCCGCTTTCTTCAATGAGCCTTTTCCTCACATTGAGTGGTGTTATGAGGCACAGGATTTTATCAGGCTTTACGACGCTCACCGGGTGGGGATAAAAGGTCATAAGCATGGGCGTTCCGTTAATCGCGAGCGCCTTCTCCTTGACCCTTTCAATGATTTTTTTGTGCCCTATATGTATCCCATCATAGTTACCGATAGTCAGTACAGGATTTGGAAATCTTTCAATGTGGTCCAGAAACTCATAAATTTTCATATTCACCTCTTGACATAAGCATCCCAACTTATATAAGTTTATGCATTACTATAATGCCGGAGTGGCGGAATTGGTAGACGCGCTAGATTCAGGGTCTAGTAGGCAATCTGTCTGTGTGGGTTCAAGTCCCGTCTTCGGCATTTTTATTCTACACCAATATATGATACGTTGGCAATCAGCGAGTTATAACACCGGCCGGACTTTTGGAGCCGGAAGGTATTTTTTATTGAAAAAAGTCCTCATTCTCATACTGTTTATACTTCTCCCGGCAACCGGATTCAGCCTTGATGATACGAAATATATTTACAATAATCCCAATGTACCGGTTGAAGTGCGGGTCGGCGACGAATTTTCGATTGCCCTGCCCTCGAACCCCACCACAGGTTACAAATGGGAGCTTCTGAAACCGTTTGATGATGATGTTCTTGAGCTGCAGGACGCTGAATATACAAGTGAATGCAAGGATGGACTCGTCGGCTGCGGCGGAGTGGAAGTCTGGAATTTTTTTGCCGCATCAGAGGGTGAAGCCACAATATCCCTTAAATACGCCCGGCCCTGGGAAAAAAATGTCAAACCGATACAAACCCGGGTTTTTAAGGTTATCGTTAATCCGTAACATATGACATAATTAACATTTTACGGCATCATCCCTTGTCTCCCCCTACCAGATTCTTCCTCTCGCAGAGGCGCAGAGTTCGCAGAGAGGGATGTTTTTTTGCCGGTATGAGAGAAAGATTCATCCCGGCAAATCCGCACACCCTGCGGGTAAAATATTACTCCTGCCCTGCAAGGGCATGAAGTGTCGGCAGAATAATGTTTTCTCTTACTTCTGCC
>CAYMTB010000272.1:0-4611 GCA_964393225.1 uncultured Syntrophorhabdaceae bacterium | reverse complement strand
TTCAAAGGTTTCGGCACATCACCATACGGTCTTTTAATTCTTCCGTAATGTCTTCCAGGGCATCTGTTTCTCTTATCTTTGATAGTCTTTTATATGTAAGCAGTTTCTGGGAAGGTTCTTCCATATAAGTGTCAGGAATAAAGGCGTCAACGGGGATATTAATTTCCGTGGCAAACTCCTCCTCTATTGTTTCCACCTTATTTTTTAGTTCCCCGATGGCCTCTTCCAGCATATTACAGTACAACTCAAAACCGATAAGGTTTACATTGCCTGATTGCTCCTTCCCGAGCAGGTTGCCTGCACCCCGTATCTCAAGATCGTAGTTCGCAATGTGGAAACCCGCTCCGAGCCCTGTCATTTCTTCGATAATCTTGAGTCTCAACGTGGCATCTCTCGTGAGAACTTCATCTTTGGGAACAAGAAGGTATGCATAGGCCTGCCTCGTGCTCCTCCCGACCCGGCCTCTCAACTGATAAAGATCGGCAAGGCCTAATCTGTGCGCATTGTTGATGAAGATAGTATTTACATTCGCTATATCGAGCCCTGATTCGATGATATTCGTCGACAGGAGAATATCGTATCTTTTATCGATAAAATCGAGCATGATTTTTTCAAGGGTGCTTCCCTCCATCCTCCCGTGGGCAACGGCAATCCTTACATCGGGGAGCAGCCTCTTAATATGTTCATAGATAACGCCTATGTTGTGGATGTAATTATGCACAAAAAATACCTGACCGCCCCTCTGAAGTTCATTCCGGACCGCCTTTTTTATCAGATCATCTTTGAATTTGACAACGTGTGTCTTGACAGCAAACCTGTCCAGCGGGGGGGTATTGATAATGCTCAGATCCCTTATGCCTGATGTAGCCATATAGAGAGTCCTTGGAATCGGTGTCGCGCTCAGGGTAAGAACATCAATATTCTTTTTCATCTGTCTCAGCTTTTCTTTGTGTGTTACCCCGAACCGGTGTTCCTCGTCTATGATAAGGAGCCCCAGGTCCTTGAACAGAAGGTCTTTCTGCAAAAGCCTGTGGGTTCCTATGATAACGTCTATTATCCCTTTTTTTACTTCTTCCACGATCTTCTTCTGCTCTTCCTTTGATCTGAACCTGCTCAGCATCTGCACATTTAACGGGTAGTCTTTAAAGCGCTCACAGAAGGTCTTGTAATGCTGCTGGGCAAGGATTGTGGTGGGAACAAGTATGGCAACCTGCCTGTTTTCCATGACAACCTTGAATGATGCGCGTATCGCCACTTCAGTTTTCCCGAAGCCCACATCCCCGCATACGAGCCGATCCATCGGCTTGAGCCTCTTCAGATCATTCAATACATCTTCGATGGCCTGTGACTGGCCCTCTGTTTCTTCATACTCAAAGCGCGACTCCATTTCACGGAAAAGCTCGTCGTCGTGGGGATATGCATAGCCCTCTGCCAGTTCACGTTCTGCGTATATAGCTAAAAGCTCTTTTGCAATATCCTCTACATATCTTTTTACCTTGCTCTTTGTGTTCCTCCAGTAATTGCCGCCGAGTTTATCTATTTTCGGTTTTTGTTTTTCTCCACCGATATATTTCTGCACAAGGCGGATATCATCGATAGGTACGTACAACCTGTCTCCATCCTGATATTCGAGGAGAAGAAAGTCCTTCGCGAACCCGCCGATGCTGAGGTGTATAATCCCCTTATAAACCCCTATGCCATGTTCAATATGGACAACCCATTCACCTACATTAAGGTCTTTGAACGAGTTGAGAAATTCATCAAAACCGTCCCATTTTTTCTTAACCGACCTCTTTTTGGGGCCCGTAATGTCTTCTTCCGTGAGTACAATAATGTCCTTTGCCCTGAACCCTCTCCTCAGAGGCCCTATAACTATTCCCCATTCTCTTTCTTTCCGGTCGCACGAAATTTCTTCAAGGACAGAGAAGGATATATCGTAATTATGAAAAATCTCTTTCAGCCTCTCGGCCTGGCGAAGGTTATTTGCAAATACATACACGTACCTGTAAGTATTCCACCCGACCCTGAGCTTTTCAGACAGTATTTTAAAAATCTCTGCCTTGTTCATCTCAAAAAGATGCCTGAGGTCTTCATTCGACAGCGCTTCTATAACATCGTTCTCGTCCTCTCCATGCACCCCGGATACATCTATATTAAGATTTGATAGGATGGTTTCCTTCAACCTCTCTGCCGGAAATGTATTGTTCCCGTCTTCCGCAAGGGTGTGTATGATATAGTCAAGACCTTTATGAACAAAAACCATTTTGCCACTGAGATAATCCAGCAATGTAACGTTTTTATTTTTAACAATTTTCGCCGGTGTAAGGCTGGCCTTTTCGACTTCGCGGCCTGACCTCTGTGTTATTGTGTCAAAATAACGTAACGATAGCACCTGATCACCGAGAAATTCTATCCTCACAGGCTTTGCATATGACGGAGAATAAACGTCTATGATGCTTCCCCTCTTTGCATATTCACCCTCTTCCCTTACCAGGGAAGCAAGCTCGTAGCCATTCACATCCAGGTAGTCAATAAGCTCTTCCCGAAAAATAGTATCGCCGAATTGAAGGTATTTCGTGTTGTCCTTTATGGCTTCCGGTGCTGTAAGTGAATGTTTGATGGCACTATAAGGGTATAAACCGATAAAATCATCTTCAGAAACAAGGTGTGAAAGAAAACTTATCCGTTTTGTTTCATCCTCTTTTTCAAAGACCCTGTCCGTATAGAGCGGGAAAAGACATATATCCTTTTTAGAGAAAAACTCTATCTCTTCCTTTAATAATAAAGCCTCATCTTCTGAGTCATAAAAGATGACTATTTTTCTCCGGGCACTTCGGACACTGGAAAGAAAAAAAGAGATGAAGGAACCGATTTTTCCGGTTACATAGATAAAGCCTGTTTCTTTGAGATCAAACATGAGGTTTTTTATTGATAGGGATCAGGGAGAAAGTTTTTATTCCTTTTGTATTCTGTGAGGACAAGGTTGATAAAGCTTTTATCCGGCTTACGTTTTTCAGATAAAATGGTTTTTAACTTTGTAGGGCCTACGTGATACGCATGAAGTGCCATGGTGATGTTATCGAAGCTTTCCACAAGCCCTGAAAACATGTGAACCCCTATCTTTATGTTTTTATCCGGTTCGTCAAGCGTCTTTGGTCCGCCCCATTGCATGCCAATATCCTTGGCAATAAACTTTGCAAGGGATGGTTTTACCTGAAGAAGCCCTCTTGCGCCTTTTGAGGAAACCGCATTGTGTTTGAAATTGCTTTCTATTTTTACTATGGCAAGTATGAGCCTGTAGTCAACCCCGTAATCTTCCGACTCTTCGTAGATCATCTTTGCAACGCTTCGCAGTTTGTCTTCGGCTATTGTAACGTCTTCGTCTTTCATGTAGTCCACTATCTTCCCTATAGCCACTTCCTTCGCGTCCATAGCACGGTTATCAGCCAGAGGGAAAGAGCCATTTAACGTTGCGTATGTAAAAAAAGACATTGCAGCCATGGTACCTATTGTTACAAGTATCAGTTTTTGTTTGGTTTTCATAGGAAGTTACTTTACAACAAAAATGTAACATAAGTCAAATTTGCAAAGAAAAGGGGAGATAGGGGTTCTTTTTTTTAAATACGTTGATTTTTCTTCTTCAATTCGTTTAAAATGTGTTTTCAAATCTATTTAAGAGAGGGGTTTATGGAGATAAATACAAGAAAGGAAAAAGGCGTACCCTTGGTTTCGGTAAAAGGCAGGATTGATGCAGTAACCGCACCGGATTTTGAAAAGGATCTTTCTGATCTGATCGCAAGCGGCGAAAAAACCGTGCTTGTCAACCTGGGTGAACTTGAATATATCAGCAGCGCCGGTTTGAGGAGTATCCTTGCAACCGCGAAACGGCTGAAAGCAGAAAACGGCAAAATGGTATTTACCGGATTAAAAGGCCCTGTTGAAGAGGTCTTTAAAATATCCGGTTTTTATTCAATTTTTACGATATTTGAATCAGAAGAGGCTGCGTTAAACCAGCTTTAATACAATGCCCCTTCCCGTCAACCTCAGGCTGCCTGCAAAGCTCCAGTACCTCGAGCAACTAATAGATTTTGTAGCAAACTGTGCCCGCGAACAGGGGGTCGCTCAAAATAAGATAGGCGAGATACAGGTTGCCGTTGAAGAGGCCCTCGTTAACGTTATCAATTATGCGTACAAAAACGGGGATGGCGACGTTGAGGTCACCTGCACGCTTGATGATGAAAGGTTTATCATCGAAATAGTCGACTCTGGCCTTCCATTCGATTTTTTATCCCTTCAAGACCCTGATATATCTCTCAATGTTTCTGAACGTAACATAGGGGGACTCGGTATATACCTGATAAAACGTCTTATGGACCACGTTGCGCATAAACGTGAAGACAACAAGAATACATTGACCCTCGCGGTTTCAACAAAACAGTCAAAATCGGAACCAGAGAATGTTACGAAAATTTAACCCGTTTTAATATCAGGATGAGCATCTGCGTCGGGTTGTTCCACGTAAACACACCCTTGAATGCAGGATTAGGAATTGATGATTAGAGGGTTAGAAGTTTAGAGGGTTAGCTAATCATCCAAACATCCAACCTTCCA
>CAYMTB010000271.1:0-4637 GCA_964393225.1 uncultured Syntrophorhabdaceae bacterium | reverse complement strand
TTAAAGTTGATGTTGTGACGGTTGTCCAATCCTTTCCTTCACAGGCATTTACTATTTTGAATGCAAGCGGTTATGTAGTGCCCCAGCGTAAGGCCGCAGTCGCTTCAAAGATCACCGGGAGGATTATCTCTCTTTCTGTGGAAGAGGGGAGTACGGTAAAAAAAGACACTATAATCGCAAGATTGGAAAATGATGATGTTTCAGCGACAAGGGATCAGGCACAGGCGAATCTTAATGTTGCCCGGGCAAACCTTGAACAGACCAATGCTGAACTCAAGGATGCACAATCCGTATTTCAGAGGGAGCAAAACCTTCTTGCACAGGAGTTTACCACAAAGGCTTCACATGATGCAGCGGAAGCACGTTATGGCAAGGCAAAAGCAGCAGTTGCAGGAGCGGAGGCTTCAATAAAGGCAAGTAAAGCAGTTCTGAACGGGGCAAATGTGGCGCTGGAATATACCTTTATCCGCGCCCCGTTTGATGCCGTCGTGTTGACAAAGAATGCAGATATCGGCGATATTGTAACCCCTATTGGCGCGGCAACCAATGCGAAGGCATCGGTAGTTACCATCGCAGACATGGGTTCACTCCAGGTTGAGGCGGATGTTTCGGAATCCAACCTTGAAAAGGTAAAAATAGGACAACCATGCGAAATCCAACTGGATGCCCTCCCTGAAGTGCGTTTCCGCGGGATGGTTCATATGATTGTTCCTACTGCCGATAGAAGTAAGGCAACGGTTATGGTAAAAGTCCGTTTTATCGATAAAAACGTACGCATATTGCCTGAGATGAGCGCCAAGGTCGCTTTCCTGTCAAGAGAGATGCAGAAGGAAGAAGAAAAGCCTAAAGTGGTGTTGAGCCGGAAGGCGATAATAGAACGAAACGGCAAAAAGATTGTATTTCTTCTGAAAGGCGGCAGGGTAATGGAAATACCCGTTACAACAGGAGCCGTGCTCAATGACGTGATTGAGCTTAAAGACGGGTTGAAGGTGGGCGACAGGATTGTTATTAACCCGCCTGATTCATTGAAAAATGGTTCCAGGGTTAAATTGGTACAGCAGTGATAAATCAGCATTCAGCTTATTGCTAACAGCTGACTGCAGACAGCTTATTATGTCCGATAAATTACCTATAGTTGAAATAGAACATGTCTATAAATCCTACTGGCGGGGGAGCCAGATTGTGCCTGTACTGCAGGACATTGCCTTTGATATCGGTGAAGGCGAATTTCTCGCGCTTATGGGGCCCTCCGGTTCCGGGAAGAGTACGCTTTTAAACCTCATTGCGGGTATCGATAAAGTTGATAGTGGAATTATAAGGGTAGGCGGGGTCGATATATCGATTCTGTCGGAGAATGCCCTTGCAAAATGGCGTTCCGCCCATGTTGGATTTATCTTTCAGTTTTATAATCTTATCCCTGTTTTGACGGCCTTTGAGAATGTGGAGCTTCCATTACTTTTGACCCATCTTTCAAAAAGCCAGCGGAGAGAGCATGTGGAGATGGCACTCAGTCTGGTTAATCTTGATGACAGAATGGATCATTATCCTGGTCAGTTATCCGGCGGTCAGCAGCAGCGTGTTGCTATAGCGAGGGCAATGATAACGGATCCCACAATCCTTGTTGCCGATGAACCGACCGGTGATCTTGACCGGGCTTCAGCGGAGGATATCATGGAACTCATGAACCGTCTGAATGTCGAGTCGGGTAAGACGATTATCTTGGTAACCCACGACCCGAGGGCCGCAAAAAAGGCACACCTTATCAAGCATCTTGATAAGGGGATATTAAATAATGCACATTCTCAAGATACTCTTTAAAAACGCCTTCCGCCATAAATTACGAACGGGCCTCACAGTTCTGAGCATTGCCATTGCCATGCTGTCTTTTGGCTTGCTGCGCACCGTTATCAGCGCATGGTATGCAGGGGTTGAAGCATCATCGGCAAGCAGGCTCGTGACGCGCAATGCTGTGTCCCTCATATTTTCGCTCCCCCTCTCATATAAAGACAAAATCCGTCATGTCGAAGGGGTGAATACAGTATCATACGGTAACTGGTTCGGCGGTGTTTATATTGATGAAAAAAACTTTTTTGCAAACTTTGCCGTAGAACCGAAGAGTTATCTTGCGCTTTATCCTGAATATAGATTGACTGATGAGGAAGAAAAAGCATTTCTCAGAGACAGAAAGGCATTTATTGCTGGCAGAAAGCTTATTGAGCGGTTTGGATGGAAGATCGGCGATATCGTAACCCTTAAAGGAACAATCTTTCCCGGTAACTGGGAATTTGTGTTGAGAGGCATCTATAGCGGGAAAGACAAGAATACCGACGAGAGTCAGTTTTTATTTCACTGGGATTACCTCAACGAAACGCTAAAAAAGAAAACCCCCAGGCGGGCAGACCAGGTGGGCTTTTATATTATAGGTGTGACTAAACCGGAGTTATCAACCCGGGTGGCGCTTCACATTGATAATACATTTAAGAATTCCATCGCGGAAACACTGACAGAAACTGAAAAGGCATTTCAGATGAGTTTTGTTTCTCTCTCAGATGCAATAATCACCGCCATAAGGCTTGTTTCTTTCGTTGTGATAGTTATAATCCTTGCGGTAGTAGCCAATACCATGGCCATGACATCCAGGGAACGTATCGGTGAATATGCTGTATTTAAAACCCTCGGATTTGGCGGATGGCGAATAGCGGGGCTTATTTTTGGAGAGTCGCTTGTCATCAGCATGATGGGGTGTGCAACAGGTATTATTTTAACATTTCCTGCAGCAAAGGCCTTCGGGAAGGCTGTGGGCAGCTTTTTCCCGGTGTTTAATGTGGAAGCGGAGACGCTGCTGCTCTGTGCTGCTGCCTCGATTCTTGTGGGAATCCTTTCAGCAGTTATTCCCACATACAGGGCCATTAAGATACCCATTGCCGAGGGGTTGAGGAGTATAGGGTGAAAATACCTTTCTCATATAGTTTTCGTAACCTCTGGACGCGGCGGCTGACAACGATCCTTACCGCCTCCGGCATGGCCCTTGTAGTCTTTGTTTTTGCTGCTATTTTAATGCTTGCGCGCGGGCTTGAAAAAACCCTTGTTGAGACAGGATCTTACGACAATGTCATTGTGATCAGGAAAGGATCGGGTACGGAAGTACAGAGCGGGATAGAACGGAACCAAGCTTCCATTGTTGAAACGGAACCGTCAATAGCCATCGGGAAGGATGGCAAAAGGCTTCTCGCCAAAGAGGTGGTCGTCCTTATTACGATGCCAAAGCGCGGCAGTACTCAGCAATCTAATGTGACCATCAGAGGGGTTTCAGAGGAATCCTTGCTGCTCAGGCCCCAGATAAAATTGATCCGGGGGAGAATGCCGGGATCTGGCTCAACTGAAATCATCACAGGTGAGAGTATTACAAAGAGGTTCCAGGGGGGAGACATAGGAGAAACACTCCATTTTGGTATGAGGGATTGGAAGGTTGTGGGTGTATTCGATGCGGGGAGCACGGGTTTCAGTTCGGAAATATGGGGTGATGCTGATCAGCTAATGCAGGCATTCCGGAGGCCGGTCTATTCATCTGTTTTATTCAGATTAAGGGACTCAGGGGAGTTTGGTGCCCTCAAGGACCGCATAGAAAAAGACCCCCGTCTGACCGTGGAAGTGAAGCGTGAAACAAAATACTACGCAGAACAGTCCGAGATGATGGCCAAATTCTTAAGAATCCTCGGCATTTCACTGACAATAATATTTTCCCTTGGGGCGATGATCGGCGGTACGATAACCATGTATGCTGCTGTGGCGAACCGTGTCAGCGAAATCGGAACAATGCGCGCTCTTGGTTTTCCGAGGGAGAGCATCCTCGGCACTTTCCTCATGGAATCGCTGCTGCTTGGCTTTCTGGGCGGTCTTGCGGGTCTCTTTTTTGCCTCCTTTCTTCAGCTATTCACTGTTTCCACGGTAAATTTTCAGACCTTTTCCGAACTTGCCTTTTCGTTCTCCCTTAGTCCGGAGATTATAATGAATTCAATCGTATTTTCTTTAATAATGGGGCTTATGGGTGGCGTACTGCCGGCATTCAGGGCGTCGAGGATGAATATTGTAGAGTCGTTGAGAAAGGGATAATAGATACAGGGGCCAAGGGTTCAAGGGGCCGGAAAGACAGGGGTCAAGGGGTCAAGGGACAGCGTAGAGCGTGGAGCATATAGCGTAGAGGAAAAAGCAGGGGTTAAGAGAAAAGGACAGCGTAGAGCGTGGAGCGTATAACGTAGAGGAAAAAACAGGGAGCGAGGGACAAAAGACGGCAGGGTATTTTAAATAAAAAGGAGGTGTTTAATGACAGGAATAATCCGTGTAATATGGGTAATTTCCATTTTCCTCTGGACATGTGGAAGTGCTTTTGCCGAAGGTGAATTGAAATTTGCCGAACTTGCCGATTTTTCCCTGGAAAACGGTAAGGTTATCAGGGAATGCCGGTTAGGTTACCGTACCTTTGGAAAGATGAATCAGGAAAAATCCAATATTATTTTCTTTCCAACCTGGTTTACAGGAACCTCCGAGGAACTCGTTGCGCTGGGGTTTATCGGGTCCGGAAAGGCCGTGGATACAGAAAAGTATTTTGTCATCGCCTTCGACAATATAGGAAACGG
>CAYMTB010000270.1:0-4666 GCA_964393225.1 uncultured Syntrophorhabdaceae bacterium | reverse complement strand
GAGTAATACACTAAATGTTTGAAAAAAGTGTCTCATTTTCATTGACATATTCCGTATGCGCATAAAACAAAAACCGTTGCCTATACCTACGATGGAGAAGACAGGCTCGTTGGCAGTACAGGTCATACCTATACATACGATGCGCGCGGTAACCTGACGGAAGACAAGTTGTCTGATGCAAGCGCCAATGCCTTTACCTACGACCCCGAAAACAGGCTCACACAGAGCGCAATCAGCGGGGCGACGACTCAGTACGGATACGACGGCGCAGGAAACAGACTCTCCAGAAAAACAGACGGGGTAACAATACGGTATGTTCTCGATAGGAGCAGCACCCTTCCCAATGTCCTTGCAGAAACTGACGGAAATGGAGATGTAACGGCATATTACGTGCACGGGCACGGGCTTATCTCAAAGATTCTCCCTGATAATACCGCACGTTACTACCTTTACGATTCGAGGGGAAGCGCTGTTGCCCTTACCGATGCAAGCGGAAACATCACCGATACCTATCTATACGGAACATTCGGGGATGTGAACAACAGAAGCGGCACAACCAAAAACACCTTCACCTATCTGGGAAGGCACGGTGTCATGGACGAAGGAAACGGCCTCTATTATGTAAGAGCCCGATATTACATGCCGGAAACCGGAAGGTTTTTAACAAAAGATATGCTCACGGGAAAAGACGCCGACCCCCAGACCCTCAACCGCTATGTCTACGCCCTGAATAATCCGATAAGGCTGATAGATATAAGCGGCTTCTCGGCAAAGGAGGGAGGAGCGGGACAAACAAATTCTAAAACTTCAGACGAGTTACATCGTGGGTTGGTTGATAAAGTCAGACTGGCTAGACTGAATTCCTTGAAAGCACAATACGATTACATTGCTGCATTGGAAACCGAAGCCGCCTATTGGGATGCAATGGTAAATACTCTGGAAGGAGTATATGGTGCGCTAAATGCCGTCGGAGGGTTATTAACTGGCAGTTGGTCGAGTGTAACATCAGGAATGGTGACCATGGGAGGTGCTTTAACACAAGCTGCGGGAATGGATAAAGGATGGCATACGACCGCAGATTTGGTATCCACCGGACTTGATGTTTATGGGTTGGCAAGTTCAGCCCAAAACTTTTATAAGGCATTAGATGGCCGTACAGCACAGGCCAGAGCCTTGGATTTGGACGTTACAACAAAACTGACAAGCAATATGACAAGAACTACAAGAGAAGCAATATCAATGGGATCAGACTTCATCAGCACGAGTATTGATTGTACCAGGATATTTTTTGA
Source organism: uncultured Syntrophorhabdaceae bacterium (assembly GCA_964393225.1). Taxonomy (GTDB): domain Bacteria; phylum Desulfobacterota; class Syntrophorhabdia; order Syntrophorhabdales; family Syntrophorhabdaceae; genus MWEV01. Next base: position 3,374 of record CAYMTB010000270.1, on the reverse strand, counting down.
AGGATTATTCTAATCTTATGATGCTGTTTGGATCATGTTACCCATGTTACCAAAGGGTAGCTGGCAGTTTTGATGGAGTACCGAGGTGAAGGCTTGTTGCCAATATTGTATAAAATAAATATGCTGGGGGATAGATAGTGCCCACTGATAGCTCTGTCCGCTATTGTATTCAGTCTATTTCTGGATGCCGGATCAAGTCCGGCATGACGGCCGGGGAGAACATTGTGAGACGTTTAACAAATGTATTTGGATTCCATCACTTCCAGCCATCCCTCGATGGCTTCCGTAATGTTTGCCATTGCCTCTTCATACGTTTTGCCCTGAGACATGCATCCCGGCATGGCCGGTATCTCTACCGCATAGTAACCCGCTTCATCCTGTTCAACGATTGCATGAAGTTTCATCTGCCCTCCAATTCATTTAATGGGGCTCACGTCGCCCCCTCTTCGAGCAAAGCCCGAAGAGACTTCCCCTCTCGCTCGCTGTGCGAGCTATTTCGTACAGCTTTTAACAATACCGGATTATGTTCACAAAATAAAAGCATTGAGTTCCTGTCTTTGTTCCAAATGTTGTTGAAATATATCATAGAATTACCCATGTTGTCAAAAAACCAGGGGGTTTGGAATGATACCACAATGTAAACGATCGTTTTGCTTTCTTTTTCTGATGTTGCTTGTTGCTGTTCCTCTTACCGCTTTTCCATCAACAACACAATATACCTACGACTCTCTCAACAGGATTACAAAAGTGGATTACGGCGATGGATATACCGAACAGTACGCCTTCGATGCGGCGGGGAACAGGACATCCCTCATGATGCAACTCGAAACCACGCCACCCGTATCAACCGTCACAAGCCCGTCAAACAATGTAGTAGTTACTCAAAACAGCGTTACCATTTCCGGGACTGCCACAGATAGCGGCGGCACAGGGGTACAAAAAGTGGAGGTTTCCGTTGACGGCGGCAACGCCTGGCATACCGCTACTGGAACTACTTCATGGACCTATACTGCCGCTTTTCTTTCCAACGGTACATATCAGGTCATGGTCCGGGCAACAGACAATGCGGGGAATGTGGAGCCTGTCGGTAATCAGATTACCGTAAAGGTTAATATCCCCGGTGATGGCTGGACGCTTGTTGGCGATGTGCCCGTGTATTATCTGGCGTACGGGAACAATGCCTACGTTGCCGGTGGAACCAAAAGTGCAGCCGGAGTAGTTACCGGTAAAATATTTTCTTCCACTGATCTGGATGCATGGACAGAAACATATGACGTGTTATCGCCTGTAACAGGAAATGCTAATGTTAATGTTGCATACATTAATAATGCCTTTTTTGCCGTTCCCTATGTATATGATGCCTCTTCTGCAGTCAGCACGGTAAAAATCCTCACGTCATCGGACGGTAATGCCTGGTCGGAAAAATGCACGGCCACTCTTCCAGGGGTGGGCGGCGGCAAGATTGTGTACCTCAACAGCACCTTTGTTGTGCCCATGAGCGCATACAACTCTGTTACGAAAACAATAACCGTGAAGATATTTGTGTCTGCCGATGGCAATACTTGGTCGGAAAAGTATTCGGCTGCACTTCCGGGAATGCTTCAAGCAGCATCAGGCGCAAGCGCGGTTAATGTGGCATATATGAAGAATGTCTTCCTCGTCTATATGGCCGTTTACAATGCGACGGCAAACAGTACCGCCATAAAAATCCTTTCGTCCGTAGATGGGAACAACTGGACGGAAAGCTACGCAGGCAGTCTTTCAGGAAGCGGTTTTATGAATCCGGTGATTTTTGAAAAAAACACCTTCATCACCTCATCTTACGCGTACAATTCCACGGCAAAATCTACGGTAGTAAAGGCTGTTACCTCACCTGATGGGAGTGTGTGGACTGAAGGGAATACGTGGACTCTCACGGGGAACGGTGGAGGATCGGTTGTTTTCCTTAATAATACCTTTGTTGCGCGTGTGAGCGCCTACGACCAGACCGCGCTGACCACCACAGCAAAGGTCTTTTTCTCAACAGATGGCTCAACCTGGTCGGAGAAATATTCCACAACACTTTCGGGGAGCGGGGGAACAGGCGGAATGGCATACGGCAGCGGTTCATTTGTTTTTCCGGTGTTTGCAGTCAATGCCGGTACCAACACTACCTCTATGAAGATTATTTCCTCGCCAGACGGAAATGCATGGACAGAGACGTTTTCAGGGACGTATCAGGGGTCAATGAGCGGAAGAGTTGCATACATAAACAACATGTTTTTCTTGTATGCATCCATGAATGATGCGAGCGCTAACACAACAGTGAAGCTTCTTGTATCATCAGAGGGGAACACATGGACAGAAAATTATTCCGGGGAGGTTAAGGGGTATCTCCAGCAGATCGGGGTTGGCATCTCATACCCTGTCAATTTGATTCGCCTTAATAATGTCTATGTATTATGGTTTAGCACTTACACTGCAAGCAAGATTCTATTATCTTCCGACGGGAACACATGGACAGAAAAATACTCAGGCAATGTCACCGTTACCGGGGTAAACTCCCTTAACGGCAATATCATTGCCTATGGATACGACAGCGGAATGAACGGATTTATTAAGATCCTCGCCGCCAGCAGCGGGACTCCTGAACAACATACCTTGACGGTCACCAAGACCGGGCCTGGTGCAGGCGTGGTGGCCAGCTACCCCGAAGGCATTACCTGCGGGGCTGTCTGCACATACAAGTACAATGCCGACACGGTAGTAACCCTTACCGCCACCCCTGCAGCAGACTCAACTTTTATCGGATGGTCGGGAGGGGTGTGTTCGGGTACAGGCGCCTGCAATGTCCTTATGTCGTCCCCAAGGGACGTGACGGCAATTTTCGGGCTTGTCGATGATCCTCTTGACAATCTCCAGACGAGACTTACCCTGCCCGATTATACAATCTTTAAAGTTCTATACGGGAATAATACATATGTTGCCCTTGCATTAAATACAGCAGGACAGACAACGCAAAAGATATTTGTTTCTCAGGATGGGGTTACATGGATTGAAAAACCTCTACTGAATGACTCACCTAACGATCCGGCTGCAAGCAGTCTGTATTATTATGGCGGTATGTTTATAAAAATCAGCGGATATTACAATCTCTCAACTCAGACGTCCTCTTCCAGACTCTTTTCATCACCGGATGGAACAAGTTGGACGGAAAGAACCATTCCTGGTGCATCTTTCTTTGGCGCAAAATTTTATTATTACAACAATACCTATTATGCCTTCGGGAATGTGGGCGGCTTTGGTAAATTCTACCGGTCCGCTGACCTCAATACCTGGACAGAAGTTATTGTTGCCGATAATTTTAACTTTGCAGGTCTCAGATATTATAACGG
>CAYMTB010000269.1:0-4692 GCA_964393225.1 uncultured Syntrophorhabdaceae bacterium | reverse complement strand
ATATGATCATAAAGATGGAAAAGCCAGGAAACTGAAATTATGCAAAGGTCTTAAATTTGGAATTTGGAATTTGTGGAAAAATGTATATATTATACACCCTGCGGCTACACAGATTGTAATAATAATTCACATACCTGTCAAAATACATTTACTATTGAATCTCAAGGAAAAACTGTTATAATACTTGGAAATGAGGATACTTTGCCTTGATGTGGGAGATAAGAACATAGGGGTTGCACTGTCAGACCCAACCCTGAGCATTGCCCAGGCACTTAAACTTTACAAACGGAATTCTAAAAAAAAAGACCTTGATGAATTAAAACATATCATAGAAGACAATGATGTGAAAGAGATTGTTATAGGCCTGCCGAAGGATTTGAGCGGGGACATCGGCAAGAGAGCGCAAGGGGTTATGGACTTAGCCGATGCAATAAAGAGGCACATCAATATCCCTGTTATACTATGGGATGAGAGGTTCAGTTCAAATGAAGCGCACAGGATTTTCGAAATGGCGCAAGTAAGCCATAAGAAGAGGAAACCTTTCATCGACATGATGGCGTCTCAGATTATACTTCAGGGGTACCTGGATGCTCAAAAAACAAAGTAAGCGCATCGTTGTAATCGCATTTCTCCTGTTTATTGTAATGCAAACGTTTATATTTGCGAGTATACCAAAGGATACGGATACCGAAAACATAAAGGTTGTAGTGAAAAACGGAACAAGCACGTACCGTATCGCTGGCATGCTTAAAGAGGACGGCATCATCTATTCCTCCCATCTTTTTATGCTTTTTACTTTTCTCACAGGAGGCAAAATAAAGGCCGGTGAATACGATTTACAAAAGAGCATGTCAACCCTGGACATTATAGAGAAACTGGAACGGGGTGAGCGCAACATATATGTGCTGAAGATTGTTGAGGGCTATAATATATATAACGTGGCAGACATGATGGAGCACGCCGGGATTATGGGAAGGGACGAATTCATACATCTCGCTAAAAATGAGGTATATCTGGGAAAGCTCGGCATCAAAGGGGATTCTCTGGAGGGTTATTTAACCCCGGATACCTATTATTACAGCAAAGAAATAGATATTGAAAAATTTATCGAAAAAATTGTGCAAAGAACCATTAAATTGTTTGAAAAAGAAGATATAAAGAGTAGAATGAATGTTATGGGATTTGATATGCATAAAACATTGACCCTGGCATCCATGATTGAAAAAGAGGCAAAACTCAGGGATGAAAAACCATTAATCGCAGGCGTTTTTCATAACAGGTTAAAAAAAGAGATGTCACTCGATTGCGACCCGACAATTATATATGGAACAGGGGCATTCCTCAGCCCCATTAAGAAATCCGACATTGTTACCTATACACCTTACAATACGTATACATTTAAAGGGCTGCCCAGGGGCCCTATCTGCAGTCCTGATAAAAGCTCCATTCTGGCAGCGCTTTATCCTGCACCCGTGGATTATCTCTATTTTGTTTCAAGAAATGACGGAACCCATGTGTTTTCGAAAGACATAAAAACACATAACAATTTTGTGACAACGTATCAAAGATCAAAAAACTCAAAAAAACAGTGAGTGAAGGAGGAATGTATGGCAAAAGATGTAGCAGTAATTGGTGTGGGCCAGAGCTCGTTTGTAAGAGGCTATGAAGGCTCCATCAGGGAATTGGCCTTTGAGGCATTCAGGGAAGCTATGCAGGATGCAGGCATCACAAAGAAAGACGTTGATGCCTCTATTTTTTGTTCAGCGCCTGAATACGACAAGCAAAGGTCACCGGCAGGTGTTCTGGCCGAGTATCTGGGATTAATCCCTCAGCCGACTTTCTATATTGAGACTGTCTGTTCATCAAGCAGTTCCGGTGTGAAAGTAGGCTACAGCATGATTAAGGCAGGGCTGCACGATGTAGTAGTTGTCCTTGGTTTTCAGAAAATGTCTGAAATTACATCTGCTGAATCCCAGGAAAGGATGGGCAGAGGTGCAGATATTCAGTGGGAAGCCCCCTTCGGCACCATGATGCCGGCCTATTATGCACTATACGCTCAGGCCTACATGGCAAAGAATGGACTAACACACGACGACCTCATGAATGTAAGAGTAAAATCAGGTACATACGGTCAGACCAATGACAGGGCTGTATTCCGGAAAGGTGTAAAACCGGCGGATTTTGACCCGAATAACCCTGATGCAAGGATGGCTGCTGCGGTTGCATGGCCGCTCAGGGTTGGCGATGCATGCGCCAATGCAGACGGCAGTTCCTGTATAATTCTGGCAAATGCAGAAAAGGCAAAAGCATTTTCAAAGAAACCTATATGGGTTCTCGGTATAGGCGCTGCCTCTGAAGCAGTTAACATGGCAGCGAGACCCGATTTCGCAAAAGGCTTAAGTGTCGGATACGGCGCTGCAAGCCAGGCCTATAAGATGGCCGGGATAACAGCTAAGGATGTAAAGGTAGCCGAGGTGCACGACTGTTTCACTATTGCCGAGATCATGGCATATGAAGGTCTGGGATTTGCACCGATGGGTGATGGCAAACAGTTAATCAGGGAAAAAGCAACATACAAAGAAGGTCGGATTCCGGTCAATGTCGATGGAGGTCTTCTCTCCAAGGGGCATCCAATCGGCGCGACAGGCGGATCACAGATGCGTACAATCGTCCTTCAGCTCCGTGACGAAGCCGGCCCGATGCAGGTACCCGGTAGTCCGGACATTGGCCTCGTTCACAATGTCGGCGGCGTAGGACTTTACGGCAGCGTTACTATATTCGGGAGGTGAGAAATGGGTTTTGATAAATTCGGAAGAAAAAGCTTTACTGGAATGACAAAGACTGCAAAGTTTGTTGATTTATTGGTAGAAGGAAAAGTCGAAGGAACAGTATGTAAACAGTGTGGCGCCAAATATTTTCCACCAAGATCCGACTGTGCCGCCTGTTTATCAAAGGATATGGAGTGGTTCGAGATGCCGAAAAAAGGCACACTTGAGACCTTTACAATTGCTTATTATGCACCCTTCGGCTTCGAGAAGGATTGCCCTTACACTATGGGCGTAGCTGATTTCAGCGATAATCTGAAACTGTTCGCACGCCTCGCCGGGGACATCAAGCTCGAGGATGTGAAGGTCGGGATGGATGTTTCCATCAGGCCCTTGAAGTATGATGATGGCCAGATGTCATTTGAGATTACAAAGGCGTAAATACCGCGACGCGTGGTCTGTAGCGTGTAAAGGGTAAAACTGCTAAGATAAAAGGCTGCCTCCGGGCAGCCTTTTATCTTAGCAGTTACATTAAAAATACACGAGGTAAAACATGGTAGGGCGATATACTTTAAAGAGAATGGCAAAGATATGGGAAGAGCAGAACAAGTTCCAGAAATGGCTTGAGATTGAAATAGCCATATGCGAAGCCTATGCGGAACTCTCGCTCGTTCCGCAGGAAGACCTTAGTATAATTCACGAAAAGGCAGGTTTTGATATTGAGAGGATTAACGAGATTGAAAAGCGGACGAAGCACGATGTTGTTGCGTTCATTGAATCTGTTTCGGAATTCGTGGGACCGTCTTCAAAATACATCCATATGGGGATCACCTCATCGGATATTCTCGATACATCGTTCTCGTGTTTGCTGAATGAAGCATCAGACATCCTTATTCAGGACACCATTGAGTTTATGGGTGTCTTAAAAGAAAATGCTTACACATATAAGAATACACCCATGATCGGGAGAACCCACGGTATCCATGCGGAACCTATTACATTCGGCCTTAAAATGGCACATTTCTATGACGAGATGCGAAGAAACCTGGAGCGCCTCAAGGCAGCAAAAGAACGGGTAAGCTGCGGGGCAATCTCCGGAGCAGTAGGAACGTTTGCGCATGCCCAGCCTTCCATTGAAGAATACGTGTGTAAAAAAATGGGGTTAAAACCTGTACCAGTCTCGACACAGATCATTCCAAGAGACTATTATGCTGAATTTTTTACTACACTGGCGATAATAGGCTCATCAATCGAAAAAATGTCTCTGGAGATAAGAAACCTCCAACGTACAGAGGTCGGCGAGGCAGAAGAATTTTTCCAGAAAGGCCAGACCGGCTCATCCGCCATGCCCCACAAGAGAAACCCCATTGCGTCGGAGAACCTCTGCGGGCTCGCCAGGCTGCTGCGCGGATATGCTGTGGCCGCCCTTGAAAATATCCCCCTCTGGCACGAAAGGGACATCAGCCACTCCTCTGTGGAGAGGGTTATCGCCCCGGACGCTACTATCCTTCTCGACTACATGCTTGAACGGATAAAAAACATGTACAAAAACCTGATTGTTTACCCTGACAAAATGCAGAAAAACATGGATATGTCAAAAGGCCTCTACCACTCGGAGGCTGTTCTGCTAAGCCTCATAAAAAAGGGCCTCACACGGCAGGAGGCATATAAAATCACCCAGAAGGTTGCCATGAAGTGCTATGAGAACAACCTCGATTTCAAAGCAGAAGTCAAAAAAGATGATGAAATCAGGGGTTATCTGAGCGAAGCAGAAATTGAAGGCACCATGAGAAACGAGCATTATTTCAGATATGTGGATACAATCTTTGAAAGGGTGTTTTCTGAGCGTATAGCGGGTAGCGTTTAGTTTTAAACCCGGATTTATCATTAGAATCACTATTGGTGTCGGATAATCCCTCGCAAACAC
>CAYMTB010000268.1:0-4735 GCA_964393225.1 uncultured Syntrophorhabdaceae bacterium | reverse complement strand
ATGTTGTTCCCCAGATTTCAACCTGGAAGAGGAGAATGCTGAGAGAAAAAGATTTAACGGATGGATTAGCATGATAAAACAGTGTTGAGTTTTTAGTGTTGAGTTTTGGGTTTTACAGGCTCTTAAACTTAACACTCAAAACTTATAACTCAACACTGCATTTAAAAAGAAGGGGGTGGTTCTCATTTCACTAAAAAAAATTTTTGAACAGTATCCTGACAGGCGTTACATCATGTTTGGCGGTAAAGGAGGACTTGGAAAGACAACCTTTTCCGCTGCAGCGGCCTATTATCTGGCAAAACAGGGAAAGCGTGTCCTCGTCTTTTCAGTAGACCCGCAGGCTTCATTGAGTGACATATTTAAGAGGGACATCTTCGGCAAAGGACCAACGGAAATCATGCCGAACCTCTATGCACAGGAAATCGATGCAGACCGCCGGGTAAAGGAATACCAGCAGGAGATCAGGCAGAAGATCCGCGACATGTATGGTATGGACAAGATACCCGAGGAGATAGAGAGCTATATCCAGGCGGCAGCGGCTGAACCGGCTATGGAAGAGAGCGCCATCTTCGACGAGGTAGTCGATATCGTTGTGACAGGTGGATACGACTACTACATCTACGACCTTGTTCCCCTGGGGCACGCACTCTATTATCTGAGCATGGCATCGGTGTATGACGCATGGATAGATAAAATCACCGGTCTCCGTCAGCAGATGAGAGAGTACGATCAGGTTGCCGCAGTTATGCGCAGGGATAAAGAGATCGACGAAGATGCCATACTCAATGAACTCCTTTACATTAAAGAAAGGATCAATAAATCATCAGGGATCCTGACGGATAAGGAGAAGACGGCCTTCTTTTTTGTTGTTACGGCTGAACAGATGGTTATTACCGATACCGTGAAGGCCGGGGAACTCTTTGCCAAATTCGATGTCCCCCTGAGCGGTTATGTAGTAAACAGGGTTTTGTCCGAGACATTGAAACAGCAGGAGATTCCGGAATATCTGAAGAACCGTCTTGTCATGCAGGAAAAATATCTGAAGGTTATCGACGAAACATTCAAAGACCAGATCCTCGCTTATGTTCCCGAAATGGACAGGGATGTTACGGGGCTTGAGATGATAGAAAAACTGGCAATTGCCATGTTTGGTAATGTGTAAATAACTGTGAGTCAAGGAGTTTCACAATGAATCAGATTACTAACAGTATGACCCAATACATGAAGGACAGGCCAGGCCTTAAATATATCTTTTTTGGTGGAAAGGGAGGGGTAGGAAAGACCGTTCTTGCGGGAGCAGCAGCTTTATGGGCGGCTAAACAGGGAAAAAAGACGCTCCTTGCCTCCACCAATCCTGTCCATAGCCTCTCCAATCTTTACGGGCAGGATGTATTCGGCAAGGCCGTTACCGTATGCGATGAATCACTCTGCTATGCTTTTGAAATCGATACAAAAGATACGATTGAACGGTCAAAACAGGAGATTCGGGAAAAGATCAACTGGTTTCTCAAGTTTGCGGATCTGACAACAAAGGCCGATGACTTTATTGAATCCGCCACGATGAACCCTGCCTTTGAGGAATCGGCCATGTTTGAAAACATGACCGATATCATGTTCAAGGATGAATACGATTTTTACGTCTTTGACACTGCGCCTACGGCAAATGCAAGGCGCCTCCTCGGCATGTCCAAGGTATATTCGCTCTGGGTGGAAAAGATGCTGAAGAGCAGGGATGAGGCAAAGTCCTTAAGGGAACTGCTGTCTTTTTCAAAGAAAACTGAAGCAGACCCGCTCCTGGATTACCTGCTTGGTTTTAAGGACAGGATGGCAAAGGCGCAGAGTCTCCTGACGGATAAAAATCTTACTTCATTTTTCTTTGCAACGCTCCCGGAGAGTCTCCCCATTGCTGTTATCACCCGTTTTATCAACTGGTTCTACGAGTTCGGCATTCCTGTGGGCGGTGTAATAGTGAACGGACTCATCCAGAAGGAGCAGGTAGGTGAGAATACGGCTGAATTCGTCCGTCACCGTGTAAAGATGCAGGATGACCATATGGAGGAGATCTGGGAGATATTTGGAGATCAGGTAAGGGCAATGATTCCCCTCTTTGAGACAGAGGTGAAAGGCACTCCAATGCTCAAGCGTATGCTTGATCACCTTTTTGTGTAACATCAGGATTTGTTTAATCGGTAAAATGAAGCTACAAAATTATTGACAGGGTGTTTCAGCACCTTCTCGGACTCGTCGATCTGAATGATTTTATTACTGTCCATTACAGCTATCCGATGAGAAAGCCTCAATGCTTCTTCACAATCATGGGTTGCAAGGATTACAGTTAACCCTGATCCGGGGATAATTTTTTCGAGGTCGCTGAAAAGGTTATCCCTTGCGAGCGGATCAAGAGATCCGAAAGGCTCATCAAGGAAAAGTATCTCAGGCCTCAATGCAAGTGCCCTGGCAAGACCGGTTTTACGTGCTTCTCCGCTTGAGAGCGTTCTGGCAGAACGATTTTTTAGATGGCCAATGCCAAAACGTTCAAGGTTTTCCATTACAATGGTTTCTGCCTCTGATTGCCTCATTCCGCGGAATTTCAGGCCTGATGCTACATTGCCGAAAACGGTCGTATCAAAGAGCAGAGGTTCCTGGAAGACCATGGTTACTTTTCTTCTGTAATCAATGAGATTGCACTCTGAACCGACTTTTTGACCCCGGAAATATATCCCCCCCCTGTTTGGCTTCGTTAAACAGCATAACGCCTGGAGCAAAGTAGTCTTTCCTGCTCCATTCGGGCCTATAACAGACAAAAACTCCCCTTCCTGTACTTGTATCCCTGGAATGTCAAGGATGACGGTATGTCCTTTTTTAACCTGAAGATTCCTGCCTTCTAAAATGGTTGATGAACTGTTCAATTTATTCCTTACGTAACGATTACAACGATATGAAATGCAGATTACAACGATAAAAAAAATCGCTCATGCATTTGCTGTGAACTGTGAACTAACATATCCTCTACGCTATCCGCTATACGCTCAACGCTGCATTTCTCAGTTAGGCCTCCGTCTCTGCTGTACCAATGTCAGGACAAGATTCACCAGGAAGGCCATTACAAGAAGGATTATGCTCAGGGCAATGGCTATATCGAAATTGCCTTTACTTGTCTCCATGACTGTTGCGGTGGTTAAAACACGGGTATATCCCTTGATATTCCCGCCGACCATAATGGATGCACCGACCTCTGATATAACACCGCCGAATCCTGCCATGACTGCTGCGAGCAATGGAAGCTTTGCCTCCTTAACCAGCATCCAGACCATCTGGCTCCTGGTAGCACCTAATGCTATAATCTGTAATCTGAGCTTTTCAGGGAGCTGCTGCACCGCTGCAACTGTAATCCCCATAACTATGGGTGTTGCAATAATGGCTTGCGCAATAATCATGGCGGAAGGGGTATAGAGAATTTCCAGAAAACCTAAGGGGCCGTTCCTCCACAGAAAAATAGTAACGAAAAGACCTACAACAACCGGGGGAAGCCCCATTCCGGTGTTTACGAGACTCACGATAATCTTTTTCCCGGGGAAACTGAGAAGGGCAATTGCTGTGCCTGAGGAGATGCCGATAAAAAGGCTGATAAAAGTTGCAATACCGGAAACCTTCAAGGAAAAAAGCGTGATGTTAATCACCTCGGGATCAAGGCTTATAAAAAGCAGAAAAGCCTTTTTGATCCCTTCGATGATTAATTCCATTATTTCCCTAAATCCTCTACTTTTTTGCCGGCATCAGGAAAGAAAAGCGGTGATCCGTATTTATCTACGCCAAAGACCTTAACAATGTCCTGCACCTCTTTTGATACCATAAAATCAGCAAAGGCCTTTGCTCCGGTTGTATTCACCTTAGGCCATTTTGCAGGGTTCACCTCTATTACGTGGTAGATATTAAGGAGAATTGCATCTCCTTCGGCCAGTATATCAAGCCCAAGCATTTTTTTCAATGAAAGATAGGTTCCCCGGTCGGCAAGCGTGTATGCCCCTTTTTCAGAAGCCACATTGAGTGTTTGACCCATTCCGAGACCTGTCTGCTGATACCATTTTTCTTTTTCAGGATCAATACCGGCTGCCTTCCATATTATCTTTTCTTTTGCGTTGGTTCCGGAATTGTCACCCCTTGACATAAACAGGCTTTTTCTTGCGGCAATCTTCTTAAAGGCTTCAACGGTCGATTTCATACCCTTGATGCCAGCAGGGTCTTTCCCCGGCCCCACTATGATAAAATCGTTGTGCATGACAAGTCTTCTATTGATTCCGTAACCTTGAGCAACAAACTTTGCTTCTGCTTCAGGCGAATGCACGAGCAGAACATCTGCTTCCCCCTTCTGCCCCATGGCCATGGCCTGACCCGAGCCGACGGCAATGGTCTTCACGAAATACCCTGTTTTCTTCTCAAAAATCGGGATAAGAACATCGAGAAGGCCTGTGTCCTGAGTACTCGTTGTTGTCGCAAGGATAATGTTTTTCTGTTGAGCTGAGACGGTTGGTGTTAAATAAAAACAGGACATAACAAGCAATATGCTTACTATAACGAGAATATTTCTCAAACGTTTCATAATAACTCTCCATATTAAAGATTCATTTAATGCCCGTCCAAAAAACAGTAGTTTTCAGACGGGCACAATTAAGTTTTTAGAAGAAATACCATGCAGCTGCCCTGACTGAATCCATAGTACCGGACCTGTCAAGGT
>CAYMTB010000267.1:2550-4758 GCA_964393225.1 uncultured Syntrophorhabdaceae bacterium | reverse complement strand
GAAATTGAGGAGGACCTTCTATGAGTATAGAAACATTGCAAAGAATATTCTCATACAACAACCTCAGACTCGAAGACCCTGATTCATCGATGACACCAGAAAAGGTCAAAGAGTTTTATGCGGGTATCTATCCGGAACTCACTCAATCCATTATCGAAGAACCACAGGTTAGCGAGAACGCAGTCACATATAAGTTTGCAAAAACCTATGGCACAAAAGGGGCGGAGACGTTGGAAGATACCGATGACGATACCCCGGCTTCATTTTCTGATATGGAGACGTTCTGCAATATCATGTTCACACATGATACCAGATATGAGGCATTTCCTTCCGGGGTACTGGAGGCGATATGAATCTCCCGACACGGATCGAAGCGCCAGTGGTCATAGAAATCAAGGATGTCCTGTCTATGTATTCAAATAGCAGGATAATCGAAGAAATGGCGAATACCTATCCCTTTCTCGGAGGGGACAGGTATTTTGTTTTACAGAAAGATACCTGTTCAGATATGGAACTTGTTATCAATGAAAAGTTAAAGGAACGCCTGTTCCGGTATGATCGGTTAAGTAACGAAGACAACATACTGTCTTATGAGGTGATGCACCGCTACAACGTAACGGAGTATCACCTGGCTGTGAGAATGTATCTCTGCTATGTCTGTAAATGCACGTTCGATTTTGTGCTGGAAACTGACCCCGCGAGGCATAAGGTGGTAGATGCAATACTTCTCGTGGGGAAAATGATGATACACGATCTGCTTCTGCCGGTAACTAACCCTCCGGCATTCTATGAAGAGAAAGCCGAAATGGGTATGTTACATGAAGAATATGACATCGAACCCGAGACGATAAAAGAGTTAGAAAAAGACGTCAAGCAATTCAAAAAACAATTCTGCAAAGGCTGGAAGGCGACAAAAAGCAGCAGGTTGGCGCGTCTGATGAAGGCGAGACAATCCCTGAAAAATCAACTTGCCCCGCAGGAACGCTCGATACTGGACAATGCGATAGAGCTATTTACCATATGTGCCGACCCGGAATTATCGAATAAAATGTTAAAAGCAATAAATTTCGATAACTGGGAAGAAGGAGAGGTAACACCGTTGGGACTGTTTTCTTTTATTGGACTACAAAGGTATTCGTCCATGGAAGATTGGTGGTGGAATGAACTCGAAGGATATAACCAAAGCGGTTGCGCTGAGCCTGTGATTGAGGTGTCAATCCAAACAAAAGAGGACGTAGAGGGTCTTATCGGCATTTCCAGATACTTTACGCTGCTCAAAGATCTGTTCTGCGCTATCGATAAACTGTCAGGGAATAATAACTAATAAAGGAGGTTAAAAATGTTGGCAATGGAAATGGTACACAAAATTCCCCCAGGATGCATATGCCCCAGAATCCGTTGAGTTCAGCCGGAAAGAATACGAAAAACCGCCAGACGAAAAAGATGTACGCGAATACGCCATGGGATGGGAAGGAGTCAAAAGACTCCCGCGTGGATTTGAATGCTGGCCCGCAAAGTAAAAATAGAAGACCGGCTGACGCCACACAGCGTTGCCCGGCAACACCTTCAAGGAGAATACATATGACAAAAATGGAACAGGTAAAACCCCGGCTGCCGATGGAGGCAGCGCTGAAGTTGAGAAAGTGCGGGGTAATTAAAGACAAAAGAAAACAGTCGCTCAAGTACGGCTGCAGAAAAACAAAAGGAAGGAAGGTGAATAATGGCAATCACACATCGTTGCAGTTTCGAGAAGGAGCCTCAGGGAATAAGCAGGTGTGAATACAACTATAACTGCAAGAAGGCGCTTTTGATATATAAGAGTGCAGATAATAATGACGATTTTCCGCAATATGTCGTCACGCAGCACCCTGTGGACGAACACGGAATTATCCGTAGCGGGTTTCCACTGACAAGAGGAACTATTAGAAACATTTACAGAGGTCTTGCGTCCGGGCATGATACGAAAGCGTGTTATTTGTCCCCGGAAATCATCGCATATATATCCGGTCTTTTTGTCATGTGGTGGTGTCCCGGCGATGTGCGATACCTGTTGTTTGCAAATAACACAGGTATAAAAAGCGGGTATGCGCCCGTGCCGCCTGCGCTGTTTCTTGCGAACGATCAAGGTCTGATGGTGTGGGCGCTGGAGGAAAATAAAAGACCTTTACCTGAGACAAGGCTGTATCATTACCCGCTATTTAATATCCA
>CAYMTB010000267.1:0-2450 GCA_964393225.1 uncultured Syntrophorhabdaceae bacterium | reverse complement strand
TTCTCCCGTAAAAATACTGCTGTCAGGGGTAGGCGGCACAGGCAGTCACATATTAACCGGTCTTGCCCGTATGAACCAGGCTTTAAAAGCGCTCGGACATCCCGGCTTGTATGTATTAGCAATAGACGGAGACAACGTATCTGAAGCCAATGTCGGTAGACAATTATTCTCGAAGGCAGACATAGGCAGAAACAAGGCAACTGTTCTTGTCACGCGCCTGAACGCTTTTTTCGGGACATCCTGGGCGTCCTACCCATACGAGATCACGAAAGAATTCTCAAATGGAGATGGTTTGCCTCAAATCATTATCACTGCTGTCGATAGCCTCAAATCCCGCATTCTCTTTTATGGATCCGCGAAAAACCTTCATTCAGAATACTGGATGGATACCGGGAACACGGCGGATACGGGGCAGGTTATATTCGGATCGGTTAATCCGGTGGAACAACCTGATAAACCAGGGGTAACGCCGTACCTTCCGAACGCTGTAGACCTATACGGCAATAATCTCTCAGTCGGTGAGGAAGACAATCAGGGTCCAAGCTGCTCTATGGCGGAAGCCCTAAACAGGCAGGATCTCTTTATCAATCAAATGGTTGCAACCTGCGCACTTCATATTCTGTGGCAGGGATTCAGGTACGGCTATCTCACGCAGCATGGCGCATTCATCAATATGCAGTCGATGACGACGCGACCGCTTCCCGTAGACCCTGAAACATGGAATAGAATAGGGTGGAAGGGAATCAAGGAAAAGAAGAAAAAATCTAAGTCGGCAAAATAAAGTGTGCTATCAGCTTCGCAAGCCTCTAACTCAAAAAGTTAGGGGCTTTTTTTATGCATTATATGTTTGCTGTAAGATTAACAGTTAATGACTGTTTTTGATGAACTTGAGAAACAAAAGATAGCCTGAAGGCCCCATAAACTAAAGCCTGCCACAGCAAACCTGACTGTTTTCTTCTGGCTATTGTTACAATAACAATATTAAAGTAAACAATGGAAACAGCTTCCTCACAGGCTTCCCCTCATCACATACTGCGCTCATACTTTGGTTATGATGCGTTTAGAGGCAATCAAGAAGACGTTATTCGACACCTTCTGTCTGGAAAAGATGCATTCGTTCTCATGCCCACAGGAAGCGGTAAATCGTTATGTTATCAGATCCCTGCCATTATTCTTCCGGGAGTATGTATAGTCATTTCCCCTCTTATTGCCCTTATGCAGGACCAGGTGGACGGGATTAGTGAACTTGGAATTAAAGCAGGATTTCTTAATTCTACCTTAAGTCCAGGTGAAGCATACAGAGTTGAGAAAAAAGTAATCGCCGGTGAGCTGGATTTACTTTATGTAGCGCCAGAAAGGATGATGACAGAAAACTTCATGAGACTGCTTAAAAGGATAAAGATAAGCCTTTTTGCAGTAGATGAAGCCCATTGTGTCTCTCAATGGGGCCATGATTTCAGGCCAGAGTATTTAAAGCTCAACATCCTTCCGGAAGAGTTTCCTCATGTGCCGCGTGTTGCCCTCACTGCTACCGCTGATGAGATTACGAGAAAAGAAATCATAGAAAAGCTGCACCTTGAAAATGCCAGTCATTTCGTATCAAGCTTTGACCGTCCAAACATATATTACAGGGTAGACGTGAAACAGAACGAAAAAGTCCAGCTTGTAAATTTTATCCAGGACGAACACTCTGGTGATTCGGGAATTATTTATTGCATGACAAGAAAAAAGGTTGAATCTATTGCAAGCTTCCTCTCTGGAAAAGGTTTTACGGCCCTCCCTTATCACGCTGGCCTTGAACAAGAGTTGCGTCTTCAAAATCAGAGGAGGTTCCTCCAAAATGAAGGCATGATTATGGTTGCAACAATAGCATTCGGGATGGGCATCGACAAGCCGGATGTTAGATTTGTAGCCCATTTAAACCTGCCAAAAACGCTTGAGAGTTATTATCAGGAAACCGGACGTGCCGGACGTGACGGCGAAAAAGCTGATGCATGGATGATATACAGCCTTGCCGATACCATTATTCTACGGCAGATGTTGGAATCTTCTGACGGGAACGAACAATTCAAATGGATTCAAAGACGCAAGATGGAGGCCATGCTGGGATATTGCGAAACAACAAAATGCCGCAGACAGGTCCTGCTGGGATATTTCGGGGAAAAGCTTTCCGAAGCATGCGGAAAATGTGATGTGTGTGAAGGAAAAGTGGAAACAATAGATGGAACACTGATTGCTCGGAAAGCCCTCGTATGTGCATACAAGACAGGACAGATGTTTGGAGCTGCGTATTTGACAGATGTATTGCTTGGAAAAGATTCAACAAGAATTCAAGACTTCGGACACGACAAGCTGCCCACTTTCGGTGCCGGTAAAGATCTTTCCGAAACAGAGTGGAAGTCTGTATTCAGGCAACTCGTTGCTGCAGGCCTGTTAAGGGTGGACATTGA
>CAYMTB010000266.1:0-4791 GCA_964393225.1 uncultured Syntrophorhabdaceae bacterium | reverse complement strand
CACTCTTTTATCCGAGACGTGGTTCGTCAGGTAGATGAAGGCGATGCAGAGGAGGCGATCCGGCGCTGCTGCAACAAAATGGGATATGACCAAGACAAGGAGTTTCCCAAAAAGAACGAACTGAAGAACGTCTTCAGTCTCTGTATCAATAAGGGGATGAACGTTGACGATGCAGTCTCAAAGACATATGCGGACTATGAGGACCGGCTCGGAGAGATCAAGACCGTGCAGAAGGAGTATGCCCGGTATAAACTCAGGAATAACTGTGTCGATTACGATGACCTTCTGGTCTATCTCAGAGTTGTTCTCGGGATTGATGAAGTGAGGGAGAGGCTCTCATCAAGATACCGTTATATCATGGTTGATGAATTCCAGGACACAAACGGCGTCCAGGCAGATATCGTCCGTCTCCTCTCAAAGAAGCACAACAACGTGATGGTGGTAGGAGACGATGCACAAAGCATCTATGGTTTTAGGGGCGCCAACCACCTGAATATCCTACAATTTCCCAAGGAATTCAAGGGCTGCAAGGTAATCAAGCTCCAGGAAAACTACCGCAGCACCCAGTCTATCCTCGATGTGGGTAATGCAGTCCTGAACAACATGTCACATAAATTCGAAAAACGGCTCGTGTCGGCAACGGGTAACATTGGTGAAAAACCTGTGGTATCAAGCTTTGATGATGTATACGAGGAAGCTGCATGGGTAGCGCAGAAGGTCCAGGCTCTGAAATTAACAGGCGTTGTCATGAGAGAGATGGCTGTTCTCTTCAGAACCGCCTTTACATCCATGCCCCTCCAGGCAGAGCTGGTAAAACGGGGGATACGATTTAAACTCTTCGGTGGCCGGAAATTCTACGAGATGGCCCATGTCCGCGATGTGGTCTCATACCTGAGACTCATCGCCAACCCTACTGACGAATTGGCGTGGCACAGGGTCCTGCTGCTGCTTCCCGGTATTGGTGTCAGGACCGTTGAAAGACTGCTTGAACTGATTATCCATTACAACAGCCTGTCGGATATCATCGATAAAGTCTTTGCACCCTTTTGCACCGGTCAGAAAAACTCTGAGGTCTTCGCCTCCATGAAAACACTTCTCCAGACAATCTCTGATCTATCCATGCTGCCCGCCCGTCAGCTTGAGCTTGTCATGGAACATTACGGCCCCATCATGAAGGTGAAATACAAGAAGGATTCGTCCAGGGTAAAGGAACTGGTAATGCTCGGACAGATGGCCCAAAGGTACCGAACCTTGAAGGACTTTCTTGCCGATGTAGCTGTCGATCCTGACAAGGATACAAAGGATGATGATTTTGAATTTCTTACCCTTTCCACGGTCCATTCAGCAAAGGGGCTTGAATGGAGCAGGGTGTTCCTTATCGGCCTGGTGGATGGCGTGTTCCCGTCAAGCAGGTCTTTTGTTGATGCCAGTGAGGGTGATATCGAGGAGGAGAAGAGGCTCTTCTACGTGGCGGTCACGCGGGCAAAGCAGGAACTCTTCCTAAGCTTTTACATCAAAAAGGGTTCCAATGAACGTTCTGTGGGAAGGATCTGCAGATTCCTCGATCCCGTAAATGTGGGAAAGACCTTTGAAAGGCGGGCAGTGAAGCCGTTATCCAGACCAGCGTACCGCCGCTCAAGGTATTGATAATTTATTAGCAGCAAACTTCGGAATAAATATTGTTTCTTGATCACGGATGCCTCAATCTTTTTTAAAATAGGGTTATCAGGTCACAACACTTCATACAAAGCAATGTTCAGAGCATTTAGCTCATATGAGTTCGGGACAATGTTTTGCCAGAAAGTCACGGGTCGTCTTCTGGGCTTCCTGAGCGTGGGGGCTTAACCAGAAACCCAAGTGTGAGCCCTCCTCAATCCAGTAACGTTCACATGAAGGTATATGCTCATAAGCATAGACCCCGTCATAAAACTTTACATCTGTGTCATGGGTTCCGTGAATGATAAGAGAAGGACATTGGATCTTTTCCAGGGGGAGGTGCGTCAGTTTCCGGTATTGGTCCATATCGTTATCAAAAAATGTAAAAACTACGATTTTGCATCCCCCCTGAGTACAGACCGGCGTTGTTCCATCGGAGGGACAATATTTCCCTCTCTTAATCCTCTCATGATACGTCTCGTTAAGATTCGCAACATTCTTTTCATCCAAAAATAACGTTCCTCAATGTTTCTTACTGTTTTGTTGCAAGAGAAGTAATACACCCATAGAACATACGAAAGGAGAAAACAGACATGAAGAGAATTATGAAGAGAATTGCTTATAGGTTTTCGGTAGACGATGAACGACACAAGGAACTGATCGACTTTCTCGAAGATTTTCCCCGGTCGGAACGGGGAAAAGTAATAATCGATGCGATCAGGTCGTACATGAAAAAGTTTCCTCCGGCTGAAACTGAAACAAACGTCAATAGCCCCTCAGGAAAGAATGTGAACACCGGGAAAATAGACATCGGGAAAATGCTCGGCGGCATTGTCAGAAACGACCCGGCAAATTATTAATACAATATAAAAGGAGAAAAACTCATGATAACAGGCATTGACATTGGCTACGGCTATACAAAGATTGTCACGTTCGACGGAAAGTACAACCGTAAATTCATTTTCCCCTCTCTCGTAAGCAAGTACATCCCGGAACGATCCTTCAAAGAATCATTCGAGGTAATTCATGTCAACGGCAGAAAGTATATCGTCGGTGAAGATGTGGATGGCAGTACAAAGGCAGGCTTCAATTTCACCGCAACAGAAGAATATATTGCAATAGTCGGCTATTCTCTCTCTAAAATTACCGCCTTCAAAAAGGTGATCGTTCTCGGTCTGCCTCCACAGGCTTATGACGATGCAAGGATACAGCATCTAAAGGAAGTAATCATGAAAATGGAAGTACGGACGGAAGATGGTACGAAAATATATATGCCATCGACGATAGAGTTCGTTCCCCAGGGCGCTGGCATATTCTTCTCTCATCTCACTACAGGCAACGGAGCATCGGATTTCAGCAAGACCGTTGCGGTTGTCGATATCGGATATCACACCATGGATATCGTGCTGTTCGATGACGAATATTACAAGGCGCACATGGCAAGAAGCTATCCCCTCGGTGTGAAGTCGCTCTACAGTATGGTACGGGATGCCTATATCAAAAAGTACGGCATCTTTCTGTCGCAAGACAATGACAGGATAGTGGAGAGGCTATTAAAGTACGGCAAGATATCGCCTGTGATATTGCCTGAGGGCGATCACGATAAACATACTATTGATACAGAAGAGATTCTCAATGAATATTATCTGGGAAGGGTTAAAAAATCCATTGCCGAATACGTCTCAGACGCAACAGAAAACGGGTATGTAGTAGAGAAGGTTGTCTTCGGCGGAGGCGGCATATCTTACATGGGCGGCTTGTCAAGGGATTCTGTGGTGGTCGATCCACTGTTCGCCAATGCGAGGGGTTTTATGGAATACGGGTTAAAATTATAAAAGGGATGTGCTCATAATGCTTAAGTCACAAGAACCTGTACGTTGTTTTATGAATGAACGGAGGACAGACAGTGAAGAGAAAGAAACCCACAAAAACCATTGATACGGTTGATGTTGTTGATACTGTACGCGTTAAATTAGGGATGAGACTGACATCAAACGAGGTGCCGGCCCTGGCTGAAGAGTTGAAGAAGGAAATAGAAGATGGGGTTAAAAAGATCGTTTTCGACATGGCAGATACGGTGACAATTGATATCAAGGGCATCGCTTTTCTGTTTGCAATAAGCGACATCGTGTCGGCTATGCAGGGGAGGGTGCGCCTGGTCAATGTGTCGCCGAATATTCGAGAAGGGTTCGAGTCCATCATGGAGTTTTTGAACCTTTTTCACTCATGATGTTCTGAATGCGCTGATATCATTGTGTGAATTAAGCGCCCCTCCTCAGAATTGCACTATAAACGTTTTTCCTGCGAAAGAGACATATAGTGCTTACTCCGGCAAGTCAAATAATGCTGCCAGCGAGCGCCTTGTACAAATAATACTCCCCCCTACCCTTCTTTTACAATCACAGATTACAAAATCACAGAGGTTATATTCGACATGACTTAAAAGGGCATCGGCAACGGCTAATTTATTAAATCACTCGTAATTATGTGGTGTTAGAAAATCTCTATTACAAAAACTGCCATTTTTTGCACGATGTGGATGCATGCATGGGAGCTTTACAAAAATTGATAGTTTTTGTAATTTTGATTCTCCGGCCCGCTTCATAAAAAAGGGGGGAGGTGTTTTGCCCCCTCCCTTTTCGCTCATTCTTCGTTTATGTTTTTCTGAAATTAGTGAGATAATACTTTGCCATGCTAATCCTTCTGTGGCCCATATCCTCGGTTATCCTTTTCAGGACATCGTTTTCGTCCTTTCCCTCTTTAATACCCTTTTCATACTGGTCGTTTGCATAATTCGCCCTGAATGCATGAGTGCCGCAATATATTTCCCCTGCCTTTTCAGCAGCTCTATGTACTGCATCTGTGTGCTTTATCTGAAAGCTGCTCCAGTCATTATTATTTTCAGATAGATATGCCTGTATGACTTTAGCCGCCTCCAGCACAATGCCTAAAACTGCCATTCTGTCAGAGAAATCAAGTTCCCTATCCTTCCCGCCCTTTGATTTCAGGATGATAATAGATTCCAACGATGGATGTGCTATGACTGAACTCACTACCTTTTTGATGTCAGATACACGAGAGCCCGTCTTCAGTTGAATGGTTGCTGCTGCTTTAAATGCTTCTCCTCTTATTTTA
>CAYMTB010000265.1:0-4805 GCA_964393225.1 uncultured Syntrophorhabdaceae bacterium | reverse complement strand
TGCGTCAAATGAACCTGCATTTTATCAGCACCCGTAACCATGGAACGAAATTTATACATAGGGAAAAGTCTGCCGTTTTTGCCAACTCTCTCTTGTATATAAAATACCGGGCCAGGTGAATCCCTTTTGATAAGAAATGGAACGATAATCCATAAGGGCACAAAAAAAATAATAAGGGTGCCGGATAAAACAATATCAACAAGACGTTTGATGAAAAGTATTTCATTGCTATGCCAGACAGGCTTAAAAATAATAAATGAAGAATCTTGAATATATTCAACTGAAATATTACTCATCTTTTGAAGCAGTATTGATGTATTCATGATAAAATCAATCCCGACGGTCCTGCACCTGAGTGAGATATTCTGTAGTTGTGTAACATTATCAGATACCTGCGCCAGAAAAACAAAATCAACAACATTCTTTTCAAGCACAAACATTAAATCATCCACTATACCCAGAACATTATAATTGAAAATATTTTTACCAATCTCATTACTGTCATATGTCAGCAAACCCACAACCCTTATGCCCCACCCGGGATGACTATCGAACAGATTTGCTATTTGTATGGCCTGCTTGTTTGTACCAATTATAAGAATATACCTTACGAAACTACCCCTGCTTTGTAAAAAGCTGATAAGGAATGATATGGCAATTCTGTTTATTGAAAGAAAGACCCAAAGAAACACAACAAAAGTGGTTATAAACCAATAATTTACCCCGAACAACGGGTTAATAAACCATAAAACAATAAAGATTGCCGCAGCAACTAAGCAAGGGAAAACGGTCTGGAGAATAAAATCAACGGTTTTCTTTTTTTGAAGATACTCCTTTCTGTAAACAAATTGGAAAAAGAAAATAAATATAGCCACCAAAAAGGGAACAACATTTAATGTGTTGTGCCAATAGAGAAATGGTGATACCGGAATTTTCAAACCTGTCAGTCCAGGATCTAACGCAGCAATTATTCTTGAATAAAAATAAATACTTAAACCATAAGAAAAAAATGTAGCTATCAGGTCTAAGAAAAAAATTATTGGTGAGTAGTACCGTTCTCTATCCCTTATCATTTAATTACCCATAGCATTTGTATAAAATAATGGCATAAATTGTCAAGTTTTCTCATCATTCAATAAAAAACTACCGGGAGATTTCATCAAAATAATTTTTATACTGGGCTGCCACGGATTCCCATGTGTAATGTATATCAGTCCTGTCTTTTGCTAAACGACCTTTTTGTTCAACTATCTCGGGATCCCCGGCAAGTTCCTTTAATATCCTCGAAAGATCACCATCTGTTGAATCGAAAGCAAAACCACAACCTTCAATAACAGACGTATTGAAAGGGACATCAATAACAAGAGGTGCTGTTTTAAGCCCCATTGCCCTGAGCAGCGAAGGATTTGTCCCTCCAACTTCATGTCCATGGACATAAAGATAAGCCTCAGCATAAAGCGTATTCAGCTTTGCCTGGTCATCTATTCGACCCGCAAACAATACTTTTTCGTTGGCAAGCCCCTGTAGTGTCTCCATATATTCCTTATCATAAGGCGCATCACCAACCACTACAAGCGGCATATCGACCTTTGATGCAACATACTCGTGGATTATTAAATCTGTGTTGTTTTCCTGTTCTAATCTTGCCACCACAAGTAAATAAAATTTTCTTTTAATTCCAAGCTCCTGCAAAACTGTATCATCAAAACCGGAAGAATATTCTGCGCCATAAGCTATACATACTGAGTCTCTGTTGTAATTCTGTATGTAATATTCTCTCATTACAGGGTTATCTGTAACGATTGTCTTGATATATTTTGCAGAGAGCACCTCTACCCATTTGTAGTATCGCCTTGCTAATTTACCCCATTTACGCCGCTTCCAGCCTAATCCATCGGTATGGATAACAACCTTTTGGCCTAATAATTTCAGAAATATCCCGATCGGGGCATTTGCAGGGTCAACTATAAATAAAACATCAAACTGCCTCGTTATTGCATTAAGGGCAGAAAGGAACGTATGGAGAAGACTCTCTAACCCCTTTATACGCAAGGAGGAGATGTAGGCGCACTTAACGTTTGAACAATATTTCTGTCTCTCCTGATAATAATTACTTCTGCAGTATACGGTAACATCTATATTATACTGATTTACAAGCCTTACGGAAAGCTCTTCAACGAGCGTATCAAAACCGCCGTAACGTGCAGGAATACCTCTCGCTCCAAGAATAGCAATTTTCACTTTCGGGCTCCCACGGTCAATTCACTCACAGAATCCTTACCATGGATTTTCAAAATCCTTTGGGGTATACTCATAATTCCTTTCGTTCCAGTATGTTGGTCTTGCATTATCCTGACGTTTGAGGGAGATAAAATCCCCGTGAAACACCCGGTACAAAAAGGCAATGGGCGTCAAAAACACAAAATATATTACTATGAGTACCAACCGTGTGCTTATGCCGCCCAGAACCGAGGAAAACTTGAGCCATGCATGCGCAATGCGGATCGAAAGTGCCCTCAGAAAAATTCCGATAAAAAGAAGGCACAAAGCGATGTAAAGTAATGCATTAATTTTAAAAAACAGACCAATGGCAACCGAAACAAAGGCAAGCACGGCCATTGTTTCCAAGGCGATGTGGTCAGGGCTCTTTTCTTTAAGCATGAGCATTCAAAATCTCCATATCTACGCAGTCACCATTCCTAAAATAGCGTGTAAATAAACGGTGCTATTGCGGAACCGCTGAAAATAATAAGCAGACTGAACAAGAGCAATAGAATTATAATGGGCAGCAGCCACCATTTCTTCCTTTCTCTTAAAAAGTTCCACAGATCTTTCAAAAATGACATCCATACCTCCACATCATAGCTTTAATCCGGATTTACCATTAATTCATATGGGTGTCGGACCACCCCCGAAACCTTCCTGACAACATATTCAGGTTTAATCTATCCCATGTAAATCCTTCGCATCAACCTTCTCCGGCCACTCCTGTTGCTTCATTTTATCAAAAATAAAATTGCCTAAGACAAGAAAATCCATTTCTGTCCGCATAAAGCACCTGTATGCATCCTCAGGGCTACATACGATGGGCTCTCCGCGAACATTAAAGCTTGTGTTGACAATCACCCCATAGCCTGTTCTCTCTTTAAACCTTTCAATTAACTGCCAGTAGAGAGGATTCGTATCTCTGTGAACCGTCTGGAGTCTCGCAGAATAATCGATGTGGGTGATGGCTGGAAGGTCCGAACGCAGATAGTAAAGCTTATCTCTCCAAGGCAGGGAATGGTAGCCATCCGGAAGGGTTTTTCTCCTCTCCGGTTTTACATCGGCTATGAGAAGCATATAGGGCGATGACTTCTTAAAATCGAAATATTCATCTACGTCTTCGATAAGAACGGAGGGGGCAAAAGGCCTGAAACCCTCCCTGAACTTTATCTTCAAATTAAGCTTTTTCTGTATGTCAGGTTTCCTGGCGTCTGAGATGATGCTTCTGTTTCCCAGTGCCCTGGGGCCCCACTCCATTTTTCCCTGAAACCAGCCGATGACCTTCCCTTCGTCTAACAGTTCTGCCACCATCAGGCACAATTCATCCGTATTATCAAAGTAGGTCGAAACACCCTTGTATCTTTTTTCTGTCAACTGTATATCGAGGTCAGAGAACTGCGGGCCTAAGTATGAACCCCTCATTTTATCTGTTTTGCCGTCTGCAGTACGCGGTTTGTCGTAATAGATATAATATGCGCAATAGGCTGCGCCGAGGGCCCCACCTGCGTCACCTGCAGCAGGTTGAATCCACATATCATCGAAAAGGCCTTCTCTCAACAGTCTTCCATTTGCAACACAATTCAGTGCAACTCCACCGGCAAGGCAAATGTTTCTGGAACCCGTAAGTCTTTTAGCCTCAGCAGACATTTTTATTACTGCTTCTTCTGTAATCTTTTGAATGGCAAGCGCCAGGTCGCAGTGCTCAGCCAAAAGCTCACCCTCCGGTTTCCTTACGGGAAAGCCGAATAAATCACTCCACTTATCCTCATTTACCATCCTTAAGCCCGTTGCATAATCAAAGTAATCCTGGTTGAGCCAGATTGAACCGTCATCGCTTATGTCAACAAGTTCTTTTTTGATGGTTTCTATATAATGTCCAACCCTCTCGGATTCAGGGTCACCATACGGGGCAAGACCCATAAGCTTGTATTCGCCTGAATTAACCTTAAAACCAAGGTAATAGGTAAACGCGGTGTATAAAAGACCAACAGAGTGCGGAAATTTCAGTTCTTTAAGGATTTTTATCCTGTTACCTGTTCCGTGGCAGATGGAAGCTGTTGCCCATTCCCCAACACCATCGATCGTTAAAATCGCAGATTCATCGAAAGGAGAAGGAAAAAATGCGCTTCCGGCATGTGACAGGTGATGCTCAGGAAAAAGCAGCTTGATCTTGTTCCGGTCAAACTCGCCTATGGATGAAAGTTCATCCATGATGAGTTTTTTAAGCATCAGTTTTTCCTTAACCCACACCGGGATTGCTGAACTGAAGGACTGAAAACCATTTGGTGCAAAGGCATAGTAAGTTTCCAGCAAACGCTCAAATTTAAGTAACGGCTTATCGTAAAACACCACCGCATCAAGCTCATCTACGGTAATTCCCTCATTAGTAAGGCAGAAACGTACCGCATTTGATGGGAAAGAAGGGTCATGCTTTTTCCTTGTAAAACGTTCTTCCTGAGCAGCAGCAAGGATCTCGTCGTCATTTATGATAGCTGCCGCTGAATCATGATAATAAGCTGAAACCCCTAAAATATACATAG
>CAYMTB010000264.1:3253-4816 GCA_964393225.1 uncultured Syntrophorhabdaceae bacterium | reverse complement strand
GGCTTTGTGCCTGCGCTTCTCACGTTCCTTCTAATGGTGACAATTGCCTGGCTTGTTATGAGGAACCTCTATCGGCATAGACGGAACTGTCTGAATTAGCATTCCTTTCAGACGCCAATACTGAAAGTCCTGGTCTAATAAGGGGAAGGCCGATTAGATGCATTAATTACCATGCAGCACATCCACCCATCTTATTGCTTCCGTATCGGTTTTTCCCCAGGTGCATCTGAGGTGAAAAAGGAGAAGATGCTATGAATATAAAGATCACTTACAAACCGGTGGCATTCTTCGTAATTACCTTTCTGATAACCTGGAGCGCCTGGTTTATCGCCGCCTATTTCAGTTACCAGGAGGGGATGGGAGGATTGCAGGCCCTGTTTATGATGCCAGGACTGTTTGCGCCTTTTATCGCGGCAATGATTATGATTTACAGATCAAAGAGTCCGGAATTGAGGAGAGATTACTGGGACCGGCTATGGAATTCCAAACGGATCAGGCTGGCTACGGTTCCGATTATGCTGCTTTTAATGCCTGCGGTTATCCTGGTTTCCATTCTTCTCTCTCTGCTGTTCGGAAAGTCGGTGGACCAGTTCGGTATCGTGCAGCAGTTCAGTTTTTCGGCTGGTCCTATGCCGGTTCTGCTACTCCTTATCTTTGTCCCAGCCTTAGAGGAAATGGGATGGAGAGGTTACGGGGTGGACAGTCTCAGGAGCCGCTTCAATCTTTTTAGCACATCGCTCTGGTTCGGCCTGCTCTGGGCGCTCTGGCATCTGCCGATGTTTTTTGTCCGGCATTACTATCAAAATGAACTCCTATCCAACTGGGTCTATACGGCCAATTTCTGGGTCAGCATTTTCCCGGTGGCAATCATTATCAACTGGCTGTATTACAGAAACAACCGAAGTATCATCGCGTGTTTCCTGTTTCATTTGTCCGTGGACCTCGCCAGCGAGATATTCCAGGTTGAACAATTCACCAAATGCATTGGTACGGTGGTATTGATCCTTATCGCGGTATTGATCGTAATCGCAGACCGGAAGCTCTTTTTTGAAGAAAAGGGCCACTTTTGGGCTTAAAGCGCTGAGTTTCTCTTTCTGATTGATATCGCCGTAACAGAAAGCAGAGCGAAGACATCAATTTTCACAAAGAGTCATTTTTCAAAGCTTTCGAAAAATGTTCTTCCCTTTTAAAGACAGGATTAGTAATATCTTAATATATGATGGGTATACCAAAGAAGTTCCTGCACATCCTCATAACAATTGCAATAATTGTCATAATCGGGACTGTTGGTTTTAAAATCATAGGCGGCAGCAAGACGAGCTTTCTTGATGCGCTCTATATGACTGCAATCACGATCACAACGGTGGGGTATGGAGATGTAATAGGGCTTGACGATAAACCCATGGGAAAACTCTTCACCATTATATTTGTCTTTGTGGGTGCAGGTACAGTAGCATACCTTTTTACAACCCTTGCTGCATATATTATCGAAGGGGAACTCAAGAGGGTTTTCAGGAGGAGATCCATGGAAAAGCGGGTAGAGAAATTAAAGAACCACTATAT
>CAYMTB010000264.1:0-3153 GCA_964393225.1 uncultured Syntrophorhabdaceae bacterium | reverse complement strand
GTTATAGCATTAAACTATATCGGTGGTTTAAGAATGGCCTCTGAGATGATACGTCCCCATGTGACCTCTTTTCTGGATAAGATGCTCAGGGACAAGGATTCGCCGCTTCGCGTAGAAGAAGTCCACATACCGAAGCATTCGCCTTATGCAGGGAAACCTCTCCACGAGATAGATTTCAGGAGCATCGGAAATATTCTGCTTATTGCAGTACGAAAGGCAAACGGGGACTGGTTATACAACCCGGCTCCAAACATACATATTGAGAAGGAGATGAGTTTTATTTTACTGGCTACGACAGAGGAAAGGGAACTCCTTCAGGCGCTTGTTTCTCCGGAAGTGAAACCTGATATGCATGCCGGGGTTGACAAAAAGGAATTGATATGAAGATTGCAGTATCAGGAAAAGGCGGGGTCGGAAAGACCACGCTTGCAGGGGTAATGGCAAGAATTCTCGATGAAAGAGGGTACAGGGTCCTCGCCATAGACGCCGACCCCGATTCCAATCTCGCAAGCGCCATCGGTTTCACAGAAGAATCATTGAAGCAGGTTCAGCCCCTTGCGCAGATGGAAGAATTTATTGAGGAACGCACAGGGGCAAAAAAAGGCCAGTACGGCTCATTCTTTAAATTGAACCCAAAAGTAGATGATATACCGGAGAGGTTTTCCATTCAAAAGGGCAATGTTAAGCTGGTAATCCTGGGGAATATCTCTCAGGGCGGCGGAGGTTGTTTCTGCGCGGAGAATGTACTACTGAAGAGCCTCCTCTCATATATTTTTATCGAGAGAGATGAGTATGTGATCGTGGATATGGAGGCCGGTCTTGAACATTTGGGCAGAGGATCCACGGCCTATATAGATGCATTTATTGTTGTTGTGGAACCCGGTTTGAGAAGTTTTCAGACGGCTCATCAGGTGAAGAGGCTTGCCCTTGACCTCGGCATAAAAAGTGTATACGTAGTGGGAAATAAGGTGATGGGCGAGAAGGATGAAGCTATGATAAGAGAAAACCTGAATGGTTTGCCTCTATTGGGCTTTATGGGATACAACGAAAAGATCATGGAGGCGGACAGATTAGGTGTGTCGCCATACGATATAGATGTGAGGATTAAGCAGGATGTGGAGAAAATTATTGATACGCTGGAAAAAGACAGAAGATGAGAAGACAGAAAGGCGCAAAGTTACGAAGATAGGAAGATGCGGAAAAGAAAAGATAATGAGAGATTGAGAAGTTGAGAAGAATACTTTCATTCGTTAATCTTACGGTTTCCGCAATTTATCTATCTTTTGCCGCTCTTATCGGTTCTCTTTTTGACACAAAAGGAGAATGGGCCCACAGAATTGGACGATTATGGTCCATGATGCATCTGAAGGTCAGCGGCATTAAAGTGCTGATAGATGGTCTTGATAACATAAAAAAACCGCCATACATATTCATGTGTAACCATCAAAGCGCGCTTGACATTTTTTCCTTACAGGCGTCTTTACCTCTGTATTTTAAATGGATAGCAAAGAGGCAACTTTTTTTCCTGCCTTTTGTCGGATGGGCTATGAAGGCAGCGCAATACATAAGCCTTGACAGGGAAAACCCGAGGGAGGCTTTAAAGGCAATTGAAGATGCGGCCAGTAAAATCAGGGAAGGAATGAGTATTGTCATATTTCCGGAAGGAACGAGGAGCCAGAACGGCACTTTGCTGCCTTTTAAAAAAGGAGTTTTTTCTCTTGCGCTTCGAGCCGGTGTGCCTATATTGCCGGTGGGGATATACGGAACAAGCAGGCTTCAGCCGAAAGATTGTTTCATTCCCCTGGGAAAAGGGGTAATATACATAAACATAGGCGAGGCGATAAGCACGGAAGACAGAGGACGCTCGGCAAAGACAGAAGTGATGAATGAAGTAAGGGCGGAGATTGAAAAGCTTATAGGTGAAACGAGAGGCGTATGTCCGGTGAATTGAAAAAAGAGATGTTCGGGATTGGGCTCGCAGGTGTTTTTCTATTCCTCTTTGTGGCTCTGCTCTCGTATAATCCTCTTGATGTATCGTTAAGTACTGTTGCCTCGGGGCCGGCAAAAAACCTTTGCGGTAAGGTTGG
This sequence comes from uncultured Syntrophorhabdaceae bacterium, assembly GCA_964393225.1. Lineage (GTDB taxonomy): Bacteria > Desulfobacterota > Syntrophorhabdia > Syntrophorhabdales > Syntrophorhabdaceae > MWEV01. The sequence continues at coordinate 1,066 of CAYMTB010000264.1, read as the reverse complement.
CTCATACATCGCTGACATCCTTATCCAGTTTTTCGGCATGCTGAGCTATCTTTTACCTGCCTATGCACTTCTTTTTTCGGCATTTTACATCCGGAAAAAAGACCCGCCCAACCCTCTCGTGCTGGCATCAGGCCTTGTGCTTCTTTTTCTGTCGCTGGTTGTTCTTTTGCAGCTTATGGTAGGGCACTTTCATATAAAGGGTGTGTCGATGCCATTTGCAGGCATGCTCGGGGTATTGCTCCAGCGAGCCCTTGTGAGTCTTTTCAGCTATTTCGGAAGTTATCTTATTGCCGTTATCCTTTTCCTCATATCCATTTTCCTCATCGTTCAGGCGCCAATCCTCTCCATTATCGAAAAAAGCATTAAGAGGAAAAAATCCGTTGAACATAGAAAAGAGATAAAAGTCACGGAGGAAAAAAAGGAAGAGCCCCGGAAAGCTGTAGAGAAAAAACCTGTCCAGGATGCCTTCGAATTTGTAAAAGACATGGGTCCATACAGACTTCCCCCCGTTTCACTGCTGGACCCCATAGAGAAGCGAGAATTGAAAGTGGACAGGGAGAGCATTCAAGCTAATGCAAGCATCCTTGAGAAGAAATTGAAAGACTATGGGATTGACGGGAAGGTCTCCGAGGTAAGCCCCGGCCCGGTCATTACCATGTATGAATTTGAGCCGGCACCAGGTATAAAGGTGAGCAGAATAGCAAATCTTGAAGATGACCTTGCTATGGCCCTCAGCGCCGTGTCCATCCGCATTATCGCCCCCATCCCGGGAAAATCAGTTGTAGGCATAGAAGTGCCTAACAAGGTAAGACAGACTGTGTATTTCAGGGAAATAATAGAGTCTCAGGCCTTTGATTCAGCCAATTCGTACCTGTCTCTTGCTGTCGGGAAAACCATATCGGGTGAGCCGTTTGTGGCAGAGCTGGCGAAGATGCCCCACCTGCTCGTTGCCGGTTCTACAGGCTCAGGGAAGAGCGTATCGCTGAACAGCATGATATGTAGTATCCTTTTCAAGGCAACACCCATTAATGTAAAATTTTTGATGATTGATTTGAAGATGCTGGAG
>CAYMTB010000263.1:0-4846 GCA_964393225.1 uncultured Syntrophorhabdaceae bacterium | reverse complement strand
CCAAAAGGCTTCATCGATTGTTTCCGTAATTAATCTGAACCGTTCCTCGCTCTCCTTTAATGCATCTTCCGCCCGCTTGCGCTCGGTGATGTCTTCAAAGACGCCTATTACTCCGACAATATCTCCCTGCGCATTACGGTAAGGAACTTTAGCGGTCCAGGCCCAGCGCTCCTCACCAGACCGTATGTATTTCTCTTCAAACGAAATGGATTTGCCGGAGGTGATTACGCTCTGATCATCTGCCCGATACCGCTCTGCCAGTTCTTTCGGGTGAAACTCGTAATCCGTCTTACCGACAATCGCCTCCGCTTCTATGCCTAAGCCTTGTGCATAATGACGGTTGCATGTGACGTAATTGGAGGAGCGGTCCTTTAAAAAGATGCTCTGCGGTATATGTTCAACAAGCAACCGGAATTTTTCTTCACTTTCCAGCAGTGTATTTTCCTGATTTTTTACTCTCTGGTGAGCCTCATACAGCTTGAATGCCATCTTGATGGAGGTGATCAGTACGGTCTTCCCCGAGTCCTTTGTTACGTATCCGTAGGAAGTGATCTTCTCTGTTTTTTCTACTACTTCCGGTTGGGTATAGCTGGAGAGAAAGAGGACAGGAATGTCCCTCTCTTTGAGGATGATATCTGCCGCCTCGGTACCGTCCATACCTCTGCCGAGGTTAATGTCCATGAGGATAAGATCTATGTTGGGTGTGTTATGGACCGTTTCTATGGCCTTTCCTCCACTGGAGGCAAGAATGACATTGAAACCGTGCTTTTGTAGTACCTGTTTCTCCATGACAGCTATCAGGCCTTCATCTTCTACCAGCAGTATGGTTTTCTGGTCTTCCTGTTCATTCATGCTGTATTCTCCTGATCAATAGAGAAAGCGATTTCGAATCTGGTGCCATTATCTCTTATTAATTCCATACTGCCATTGATCTGCTCCACCAGTTGGACGAGCAGTGAAAGCCCAACGGATTCGGTATTTCTGAAGTCTATGGAGGAAGGGAATCCGATGCCGTTATCGGAGACGGTAAGAACAATGTGGGAATCCTCTGAAGACAGGGTAATTGTGATCTGACCTTTCCTTCCATCGGGGAAGGCATGCTTCATGACATTGTTGACAAGTTCGTTTACTATAAGACCTGTAGGAATTGCCGTATTGATATCAATGGATATATCTTCGATATCGGTAATCATGTTTTCAGGAGGGAACCCGTATGAACGGGAAAGCTCCAGGATAAGCTCCTCAATGTATCCCTTGAAGTTGATAAGAGAATAGTTGTCTGACTGGTAGAGCCTGGTATGTATCCTTGCCATTGCCCTTATCCGGTTCATGCTTGTGATAAAGGCATCCCTCGACTCGTCGTCTTTTATCCGGCCTAACTGGAGGGCAAGGACACTTGATATGGTAAGGAGGTTGTTTTTCACCCTGTGCTGGATCTCTTTCAGGAGAACCTCTTTTTCACGGAGGGAGGATTTGAGGGTTTCTTCGGCTTGTTTGCGGGAGGTAATGTCTCGAAACGTCCAGATTCTCCCGTAATATTTTCCGTCTTTACTACGGATGGGCGAAGAGTATCGGTCAAGAATCATCCCATCTTTATATTCGATCTCATCCCGACTGATTTCATCCGGACGATCATAGAGGTACACGACCTTCGCTAAAAACTCCTCCGGGTATTTGGTTATGCTCGTTACATACCGAAGGAGCGAGGTATCGTCTTTATCGTCACGGATATGCTGAGGAACCTTCCAGATGTCAAGCAGATTTTGATTTATCAGAATTTTTTGATTATTACTATCGACAACGAGAATGCCGTCAATAGTGGCTTCCACCTGTGCTTCGAGAAAGGCTGTTTTCCAGAGAAGTTCTTCTTCGGCCAACTTACGCTTAGTGATGTCGATCATTGTCGTAATCCAGCAGGCTTCTCCTGCAATTAAAAGGGGTTCGGCAGAGAAGAGACCGTTGATGATAGACCCGTCTTTCGCAAGCACCTGTACCTCGATGTTCCTGACACGCCCTGTAGCCATGAGCACTTGTTTTATATATGCACGCTGTTCGGGGTTTGGGAAAAAATGCAATTCCATAGATGTCTTTCCAATGACTTCGCCGGGTGTATACCCGAGTTTGTCACAAAAAATATTGTTTACATTAATAAAACGCCCCTCTTCTAAAGTGGAGATGGCCACCAGGACAGGATTGGAGTAAAACATTTTAGAAAACATCTCTTCAGAGGTTCGCAGCAAATTTTCTGCCTGCTTGCTGAAAGTGATATCTTGCGCAATAGATAACAGTCGTTGCTGGCCAGCTATGTTGATTGCTTCGCCATAGAATCGACATAATACTTTCCTTTTGTCTTTGGCTTCAAGCTCCAATTCTATCCCATCGACAGAGCCCTTCTTTTTCAAATCATGGATTATGAGCTCTCGATCTTTTGGTTTAATCCATCCCAACTCAACAGAAGTTTTACCGACTGCCTCTTCCCTTTCAAAACCTGACACTTCTATGAACTTATCGTTGACATTAATATAAATGCCGTTTTCAATGGAACTGATAGTCATCAGCAAGGGCGACTTCTTAAACGCCTTAGAGAATTTTTCTTCCGAATCACGGATAAACGCTTCTGCCTGCTTGCGCTCGGTGATGTCCTCTACCGTCCCTTCATAGCAAATAATTGCGCCCACATCGTTTCTGACCACCCTGGCGCTTATGGATGCCCACACAATGTTTCCGTCTTTGCTGAAGAGTTGTGTCTCAAACCCCTTGATGACTCCATCTCTTTCAAGGATGCTTTTATATGTTTGGCGATCTTCCGGATTCACATAATGCTGTCTGGCAATATCGGTGATCTGCTCCATAAATTCCTGCGGGGAGTCATATTTGAAGAGCTTTGCCAGGGCAGGGTTGGCGGAGACGAATCGTCCTCCTTTGGTGGTCTGGAAAATGCCTTCAACGGCATTTTCAAAGATGTCACGGTATTTTTCTTCCGATAATCTTAACACTTCTCCACTATTTTCCAGTTTTTCTGCCATTTCATCAAATGCCTTGGCGAGTTGGCCCATTTCTCCTTTTTCATAATCTAAGCCGGCGCGTGCTGTCAGATCACCCTTTCCCAGTTGTTGGGTTGCATTCACAAGTCTATGGATGTTTTGCACAATCATTGCTTTTCCCACGAACCAGGCTAACAGCATTGCAACGATGAAAGAAGACCAGACCAGTATCAAGCCAAGCAATAAAGCTTGTCTGGCAGGGGAATATGCTTTCTCCTCGGGGATCCCGACACGCATGAAGAGGTATGGTGACATACTTCCTTTAAGATAAAATCTTTTATATGCATAGAGGCGTTTTACGCTATCCGCACCAATGCTCGTAAAAAGCCCTTCTTCAGGTTCTGCAGACATATGCCTGACCATATCGGGAAGATCAGGCAGCCCTGCATACTTTTCCGGGCCAGGATAACGGGCCAGACGTATGTGTTTATAGTCAGACAATGCGAGGCTGGAACCTTCGGGCAGTCTCGCTATGTCCAGCATCTCGCGATAGCGGTCAAGGTCAATACCCGCAACTACTACACCCTTAAATCGACCATTGGAATCAATCACCGGATAGGCGAAGGGAAGCACTCTACGCCCCGAGGCGACTCCTATCATATACTCTCCCGCAGCAAACCCCTTTTTCCTTAAAATATCTTGAAAGTATTTCCTCTTCTTTATGCTGAAAGGGGTAAACGGCAGGGCGTTAGCAAATACCATACCCTCTGCATTTGCTGCAAATATCGTTGCATACAAGGGGTTTTCTTTATGCAAAATCGAGAAAAGCTTGTTGCACGTTGCAATATTCTGATTTTGCACATCAGGCATTTTGGCAATAGTTATGAGAAGCTGTCGCGTGCTTTCCTCAGCGTGTTTATGTATATACGCCAGACCGTGCAACACCCTGAGGGCATCCTCCTTCATGCCCGCCATTTCATGATGTCTACGGTCAATCCATGAGTAGGTAAGAATGACGAGCGAGGGAAGAACAGATATTAATACCAGTAAAACCAAACGAGTTCTGATGGACGAGAGGAATGGAAATCTCATTTGCACCTTTTCTTATAAAAAATTATTAGGAAAACGATACCATCAAAACAGATAAATGAACAAGCATTTATTCCGAGTTGCTATTGCGTATAAATTGCATGCTTCCGAAAAACTCTCTTTTGTTCAATAATGATTACCGCATTAAAGCCGTTACGACATTAAAAGACTGTCTTCGTTTGTTACGGGAAGCTCAGCACAGGCGTTGAATCGACCACTTGCATCATCAAAAATTAGCAACATTGAAGCCTAAAAAGTGCACATTACAATTGGCAACAAATAAATTCAGTAAAGTGCCTGATGTACAGATTTGTGGGTGAAGGAGCGCATTAACGAGAGGACACCTCATCTGTTTGTTACAGGAAGGCTTTAATAAAACTTCATACTTCTTTTTTCAAAAAAATAGAATGGTAAAATTGCGCTCAACACCAACTAAATGGAATCAAAACAGTTAACATTTATTGATTACCAAAGGAAATAAACAACAACCACTCCCCGAACTCCACCACTCGCTTCTGATGCCAGGAAAGACAGAAATGGCGGCGTTTACAGGAAAAGATATTTCTCCGCGCATGAAAAATTCTGCAAGATAGAATCACCGCATCTGGAGTGGAATCACCGATACTGGTAAATCCGTTATATTTTGATTTTCACGGCAGGTTTTGGTAAAAAGAAAGGGAATTATTTCCAATATTTCTTTTGATTGAAAGGGAACTTACACTGTAATGGAAAAAAAGCGCCTTTATTACATTGACAATCTGCGTGTCGCGACA
>CAYMTB010000262.1:0-4881 GCA_964393225.1 uncultured Syntrophorhabdaceae bacterium | reverse complement strand
GCATCACCTGCCCACGTTGATCTGTTTTCGTCTATATATGCTATGAGATCATGCCGGCTAAAAGCATTAAACAGCTTGTTAAGCGCAGAGGCATTGACTTTTACGGTCTTTTCACCTTTACCATCGCTTACCATGTTGCCGAAGTAGGTCTCAACATGCTCTTCGGTGATCTGGTGAATACGCTTTGTATTGACCAGTACCGTGTCCTTGAAATTATTCATGATACCTACATATCTTTTTAGTGTCTTGTAACTGTGTATAAGTGACGTACTACCCTCTTCTTTAGTTACGGCCCGCCTTGATACACCGATGCCATTTTTGAGGAATGTGACTGTCGTGGCGATAGCGTATCCCACCCCGGCATTGTAACCTACATTAGGCACTATTGGTTTTTCAAAACGTTTTTTATGCTGTTTCTCACATTCCTCATGTCCGTCGAGTTTGGGTCCATCAGGTTTATTGTAAAACTTTACGGTTTTAATCATTGTGCACCTCCATTGTCTTTTTCAATATTTTTCCACGAAAACAGGCCGTGCCGTGCAAGTACGAAGAATATTGTGTGCTGTGCTGATCGAGCCAATAACCTTGTATCGAATTTATGCGCCCGAAAGTCCGCTATCATCCAGCAGAAGTTCGTTATGATCCAAAAAAAAGAAGCATTTTTTGTCTTTTTTATTGTTCAGCAATACGCCAACTATCGACAGCGAAGCCAAAAACCATGTCCAATTTCCCGTTATCCACTCCAAATTCATCATATCGACCACCTTTTGCTATAATTTGATAATTGCCTTATATTTCCTAACTTTTCCTGATTCATTTAAGCCTTTGATATTGTTCTATGTATTAGTTCTTTGCCGCTTTGCGATATCGAAGTCAGTACGCAACCCGGGCCCTATTTAACATAGTTTAGTTTTTCCACGACCCACTTAACGGCGTGAGCAAGCCCATCCTACCTCCTTGTACTTGTATTGCCAAAATTACCGTCCCTGGATTAGGTGGACAGTGTGCATTTATTTATTTTAAATCGGGTGGGAAAGGGCAAGGCTGTTTACTCATTTGCATATTTTGATTGTTTTAATCTAATATTCGCTCCAATGGTATGGAGTGCGAACGCCTTCTGATGCCCCGGGTTTAACTTTCCCGGGCTGTTTTGCAACCTCAATCACTGCTGTAAACGCTCTGCTATCATAGGCTTTTTCCTCTTTTCGCAACTTACGCTCTGATGCAAATATCAGAATAAGCAAGTATATGAACGCCAGAGTAGCAAGCACTACGCATAAACACGTTAAATCGTACATATCCATAATTACTCTCCTTATTATTTATTTTGATATGATTTTGGGGCATATACCTACCCCTTGGGTTTTTGTGATTGGTTGATTGTTTGAGATATATATGTCATTGCAATAAATGTGTTTTTGCTGCTTACCTGTGCTTATTAGAAGGGTAGCCCGCGTTTATTAGATCGTGGGATTGTCTTGGTTGATTGATTAGTTTGTTGTGATATATTCCATTGCAATAAATGTGTCTTTGCTGCTTACCCGTGCTTATTAGAAGGTTTACGCAGCCTTGTATGACTGTTATCCCCTTTCTGAGTGTTTTTTGAGTGAAGGTAATCATATTACACCTTCGCTTGTGTCTCACCCGCACGATCTCTAACTGGCACCCGTGTAGGTGGATTATTTATATATCCTTGTGGTAACAGTGTCTTTGCTGCTTACCTGTGCTTATTAGGCGTTCTTTTTAGGGGGGCGGCTTGTCTTTGCTGACATACTGGAGGTGTAGCAGTCAGCAATGTGGCAATCGTTTTCCCCCTATGAAAAGTTTAATTCTGGTAAAACTTTTACATTGGAAAAACATTTTTTCGGTTTCCCTACTGGACATTATCTGAATATGTATTACTTCTTTGCCTTGTCAGCTGCTTTTTCATCACGGAGTGTTTCTATAGCGAGAATTTAAAATTTATTTTATTTATTTTATTCGGGCTTCTTTTCGGGGCTTTTTCCAGACGATTTTGCAAAAAACAGCTATCTCTGAGAGTATTAAAACTTCCCAAAAATAGCTTTTTGTGTATCACTGCCGATGAAACATGAACCTATCTTGTTGTTTTTGATGACCCGGTGAAAGTTGCCAGTTTAGAGATTTGCGAGGTGAACTATTTCGACGAAGAGAGAGGTGGCTGTCAAGTATGCGTCGATTGGCGAACAGGAGGGTCATTGGAGTGGAGATTCGGGGGGTTTAGGATCATTTCCAGGTTTGTTGCGGAACACAAGAAGAAGGAACATCTGACCCCGATAAAACCTGATAAAAGATTTGACATGGTAGAAATCGAAAAGAGGAAAATAGGGTACCTGGAGACAATAGACGGGGTGGCGCCCGAAAGTAAAAAACGAGTTAATTATCTCGGGGCCGAAGCATTAACAAGAAAGAAGCAGCAAAAGCCCCACAGGCTAAATATGTTCAGAGGGGTTAATATGAGAGGATATGCCAATGAGTAGAAAACTTGTAAAATATGCAATTTTGAAAATACGGCAATACATGTCTTTAAAATCGTAAAATCCAAATTTTACAAATTTTAGTCATTTTTAAAATTTTATGGGAAAATTGGTCTTGTCCAATAATTTGTAAAAACCTCGTTTTTAGGGATTAAATTTTCTGAATCATCTCGTCTTTGACTCGGAAACCCCGGCGTTCATGTCGGGGGAGTTAACACGAATTATTCTTCTTTGAGCGGAAAACTGTCTATAAAGCGTAATATCTCTGAGTGGTCAAGCCGGGGGGGGTGGTAGAATAATGTGTTGAAATCTCTACTTTTACATAATGTTTTACGCAAAGATTAGGGGTACCTCGTTTAGCGGGAATCACGTTTTCTGAAATTAGTTTTTATTAAATGGCAAAGATATTGGCCAGGACGGAAAAATTGATTATGGGGCAATTTTGAAAATATTACCTATCTTCTGTTCTGTCCAATGACTCGGTGGTTTCTGCGGATATATAGACCAGCCCTTTTCTGGATTCTTAATGGCAATGATAACCGGATTTTCAAAAGAGTTGTTGAAAATAACGGCGCTATCAGCTCTATTCGCAGCTTCGGCAACAAGCCCCATACTTTTGTCATAGCGCGATATCGTCTTATCAATGGGCACATCATGACCGCCCTTACTGACACGATTTTGAACACGATCAACGTTGATAGATGAACTCTGGGTTGTAATATACATCAAACGGATATGATACCCTTGCGCTTTTGCTTCGATCATAAAATCAATCTTCTCGTGTGTCGAAAGCACTGTCTCCATAATGAATGATTGTTTGTTTTGAATTGCTTCGGTTCTTTGCCTTGCCGCCTCTATTGCAGCATCGAGGCTACTTATTCCTTTTTCCTTTGCGATAACGTCAGCGTTAATATACGGCAATTCAGTTATGTCCTGAAAATATTGTTCCGTTATTGTGCTCTTGCCGGAACCATTCGGACCAGCGAAAATAACCAGTAAGGGCTTCTTTTCAGCCACCCTTGTTTTCCTCAGGACAGGTCTCTATATATTCTCTGTGGCCATCCGGATAGAGACGATAAACACCCTTATCGTCGCCGTGAGTGGTGGGAAGACCGAGAGCATGTGTTTCTTTAACGGCTTTTCCCGTTGCTTGACCTGCCAATTTCTCAAGTTCTTCTTTTGGCATTTCCAGAAATCTTTTTATTTGCCTATGTGATTCTTTATTATTCTTCTCTTCATTATACGATTGCATAAGCTTTAATAGCTTGGCTCTCATATTCGTATCTTCGTTTACGCAATTCGACCGGAATGCTTTATACACATCCGGGGGAATATTCAGCAAAATATGTCTTGCTTCCTTTGGAGCTGTTTGCTTTCTATTCATAATTACCTCCTTAGCAAGGTGTTATATCTATTACAAGTATAATACACATTACACTTTTTGTATAGTGTTTTTCCTCAAAGGCTGCAACCACTCGTAGGTTTATGGGTCTGAGTAGCAGGAAGATATCTTTTCCATAAAAAAAGCACCTAACCATAATGGTTAAGGGCTTCTGATGGGGTTTGTTCAACACCTTATACTACCGGCTTGCTGAGTGGTCTATTCTTTTTTCGCGTTTCTTTGATATAATCAACCTTTCGCCTTCATCGAGCACTACGTCATTTCTCTCATTGAAAAACCGCGCTAATTCATCTTTTGTGAGTGACATCCCTTATTTTTTCAAGAAGACTGTCGCTGACGTCTCTGTCTTCAATAATAATAGATTTATTTCCAGTCTTATATTTAGATAGCTCCAGTCTAAGTTCGCGACCCTCGATGATAGACCCCATAGTGGCCTTTTTTCGTTTAATAAGAAAAATATTCCGATTTGTGTCCTGACAAACAATCGCTATTACAGGGTTTACAGCAATGTTTCCCCTGGTTATTTTGTTTTCAAGTTTTGTGTTAGAAATGAGAAAACATAGTTCTAATGCATAATTTTTTTCTTCAAGAAAATATATGATCTGAAAGTTTAAGCCGGGAAGAAACAGATTCTCGGGGAATTCCATTTTTATAAGTTCTTGCGACATGAAAGGATTTACAGAAGGATCGGTTAGATAGTCCGGATTTATGTTTATGGATATTGCCATTTTACGAAGAGTTTCCATTGAGAGGGATGCCGATCCTTTCTCGAAAGCATTAACTGACTGATGTGTGACTTCTGCCGCTGCTCCAACCTCTCTTTGACTCTTTCCTTGCATTATCCTGGACAGTCTGAATAACTGATTGTAATTCATCTTATACTCCTGTGTTCGCCCTTGTACTTTTCAATTTCCGTTAAAAACGGCTCAGGTATACCCGGATCTGACTTTATGGTCTTAATGAAATTTAAAACAGTCACCCTGT
>CAYMTB010000261.1:0-4884 GCA_964393225.1 uncultured Syntrophorhabdaceae bacterium | reverse complement strand
CTGCTCAAGCTTGAATCCAGATTTTTGAATCAAATTGATTCAGCCGTTCAAAAAATACAGGGTTTAAATAGCAATCGAGAAAAGCCAGAACGATAATGCAAGAATGATACGGTATATGCCGAAGCTGATGAAGGAATGATGTTTTATGAAATTGAGGAGAAATTTTACACTGAGCATGGCAAAAACAAAGGAAAGAATAAAACCGACAGATAAAAAATTGATCTGTGCCGCTGAAAACTGACTTGCATTTTTCATCAAGTCCAGCGCTGTTGCAGCGAGCATGGTCGGTACTGCCAGGAGAAACGAAAATTCAACGATTGTTTTTCTTCTCAGGCCCAGCACCAATCCTCCCACAATTGTTGCAGCTGACCGGGAAACGCCCGGGATCATGGCAATGGACTGGAAAAAACCTATCAGGATAGCTGTACGGTAGGGGATGGTGCTGATGTCCTCTACGGCATTATCCTTCTCGCTGTGGATGAGTTCAAACACAATGAGAAGAATCCCGCCGATGAACATGGACCAGAGGACCACCTGACTGCTTGCCATGAGGTAGTGTTTGATGATCTTGTAGAAGAGGAGTCCCAGCACTGCCGTGGGGATAAAGGCCAGGATCACCCTCTTGAGAACCTCAAAGTTGACAAGGAGCATCTTCCAGTAGAGGACAATAATTGACATGATGGCGCCAAACTGGATAACGATTTCAAAGGTCTTGAGGAATTCCGTCTGTGAAAGACCGAGCACGCGGGCGGTCAGCATGAGGTGGCCTGTTGATGATATAGGCAGGAACTCTGTTATGCCTTCCACGATACCGAATATAAGAGCCTGAAGCAGATTCACCTGAGTATTGAACTATATCCGTCTTCAGTTGTCAAAGGCAATTTGCTGGTCGAGGCGTTTTTTCATAGGCAAAACAGCACTTTATCGTTTTTTATCAGACATTGGTTCTAAAAATAACAGGCAGCAGGAATAAATGTTCAGTTAATCAGGGGTCAACACCAAAGTCGAAGATAAACTCGCCGTAAAGCAGGGCATATTCACCAGGTGCGAGCGGTGATGCGGGTATACCGCGATAGATGTCCATTAAATCACCATTGTATGTGCAGTTGCTCTGCATCTTTTCAAGTTTTAAGGGGATTTGTGCGCCTTCCTTAAACTTCGACCTGCCTTTGTAGCCGCCAAATACAGATGCAGACGCTTCTCCGATGATGAGGATGCGGTCGTCGCCTTTTACTTCAAGCCTGACAAGGGCGAATACATCATCCGGCAGCTGGCCTTCGATGGTGGCCAAATCCAGAAATGTCGGGGTTTTGGATTTTATGCGGTTAGCGGCCCTGCTGCCCGAGATACGCGCCGAAACCGTACCTTTCTCCGGCGCAATGCCCAGGGTGAAAAAGCTGGCGATGGTACTGCCTGCGCTAATGTCCTCGTCGATGTCTGCCTGGCGATAGCCGATGTTAACCTGTTTATTGCCGTCCATGATTGCCTGCAGGTTTTCAGAGGTGGCAAGCTTGCACGCCGCACCTTTGTCCGAAGCAACCGGTTGGACTGCCAAACCAGTTTTTTTAGTGAGCATCCGCTGAATGATCATATCGCTGACCCCGGCTTGCTTGAGTTTGATCAGGGCGTCTGCTGAGGTATCAAACTGTGTTTCAGACGAATCGATACTGGACAGTATCAGTGTTTCACTCACCCCGGCTTTGACAAGCTTGATAACATCCTCATTGCCCATAGTTGCTGCTGCGGCACAAAGTGGCATTGCCATTACAAACGCTATAATCACCGCAATAATGACCTTTGCCGTTGTTTTCATTGTTGCCTCCCGGTTATTTTATCTAAATGTTCCTATGATTATTTCTTTTTGTAAAGCGGTGACATACTCCTCAGGAATGCGACGCTCTTTTGAAGCCCTGCAAAGGCCTTGTCAATATTATCAAGTGTGTTTCCAATACCAAAAGAAAAAATAAGCGTTCCCTGGGCTGTAACATAATCGCAGCCGGTAGCAATGAGGACATGAGATGCCCTTAATGACCCCGCTGCACAGGCGGAACGGGTGGACACGCAGATGCCTTCCCCCTCGAGCATGATCATCATGGACTCTCCCTCCACATATTCTACAGAAACGGAAACAAGACCGGGGAGGGATAGTTCAGGGTGGCCGTTAATGTGAACCTCATCAAGGGTGTTCAGCTTTTCAATGAATGCCTTTTTCAGCTTAAGCAGGTGTTCTGTACGCTGGGGCATTTCCATGCGAGCCAGTTCAGCGGCCTTGCCCATCCCTACGTTGCCGAGTATATTCTGTGTCCCGGCGCGTCTGTTGTTTTCCTGGGTGCCGCCGTCAATGAGGGGGAATATTTCCGTTTTAGGGCGTATATAAAGCGCTCCCGCGCCGGATGGACCATAAAACTGGTTGGCCGCAATACTGAGGAGGTCAACACCCAGTTCGTCAACATCGATAGGGATATTCCCCCCCGATGCCACAGCATCTGTATGAAATAGCACGTTCTTTGCCCTGGTGATTTTCCCGATTTCGGCGATAGGTTCTATCGTTCCTATTTCGTTGTTTGCATGCATGATGGATACAAGTATTGTATCTTCAGTAATCGCTTTTTCAATATTTTTCGGGTCAACAAGACCATATTTATCAACGGGAACAGCAGTGACCTGGTATCCCAGGCGCATAAGCACCCTCAATGTCCTTGCCACCGACTGATGTTCAATATTTGTACTTACAATATGTTTACCCTTTTTAAACTTTGCAAAGGCAACCCCTTTTATAGCGTGATTGATTGATTCAGTGCCGCTTGATGTGAAGACGATTTCCTCGGGATTTGCATGGATTAGCTGCGCCACCTGGCCACGCGCTCCTTCCAGGGCCTCAACAGCGGCATCGCCGATCTGGTGCTGACTCAAGGGGTTTCCAAAGTTGTCATTCTGTATGAAATTGATCATTGTTTCCTTTACTAAAGGATGAAGCGGTGTAGCAGATATATGATCAAAGTAGATGGTATTCATCGCTTAAGCTCCTTATCCGGTAATTTGATATAAAGCATGGATTATTGCTTATTCTGGCCTGCAGTCGGTTTGCCGCATTTTGCACAGAAAAGCGTTTCGTTAAGGAATACCGTATCACAATAGGGACAGTAGCATTTGCCTTTTCTTTTACCGATATAATCAACCTTTTCCTTGGATGCATCCTTTTGTTTTCCTGCTATACGGTTGTAATAATCTATAATAGCCATGTGAAGCGCGTCGGCCCCGAGGTTTGCGCAGTGCAGTTCATTCTTTGGCAGTTCTCCAAGTGTTTTGGCAACTTTCTTATTTGTAATCTTCATGGCTTCTTTCAGGGTTTTGCCTTTTGCCATATCCGTTACTGCGCTTGACACCGCAATAGCTGCGCCGCATCCAAGGGTGCTGAACTTTATATCAACAATCCGTTCATCTTCGACCTTTATCATAATTTTCATCATGTCGCCGCAAATCGGATTGCCAACCTCGCCGACGCCGTCCGGATTTTTGATTACGCCCTTGTTGCGCGGGTTTTTAAAGTGGTCCATTACAACTTCGGAATACTCCATGTATACCTCCTTGAAAATAACCAATCATCCATCTTCCAGACTACACCTGTCTGCACCGTCCAGGGCACAGGAAGGAAGGTTTGGATATCAACTGCCCGGTTATCTAAATATAACGTATTTCACTGATTTTGCAATAGATAAGTGCATATACAAATTCCATTTTCCATATAACGGTTGACAAGTCTGTTAAACTGCGTTAATAAGGTAACTTGAAGTTATAATGAAGCTATTTATTTAAAAAATCTTCTAAACAAGGGGGTAATTATGGCAGAGAAGCAGGGCATAGACTGGTCATCGCTGTGGAAGAAAGACGACTGGATGGCTGTGTGGATTGGATTCCTGATTATTATTCTTTCATTAGTAGGCCTTAAGCTTACAAATGTAAATTTCAGATGGACAACGGACGGTGAATTTGCCGCCTTTGCTGCCGAACAGGTTTTAGATGTGGAGAAACTTGCAAAGGATGCGGAAAAGAAAGGTGAGCCGGCTGTACAGGAGAGTCTTATAGCGCTGAAAGTTGCCCTGGAATCCAAGGACCGGAAGGCAGTAAGCGGTGCTGTCAAAAAAGTTGATGATGCTGTTAAGAAGGCAAAGGACGAGGGCCTTAAAAAGAAAACGAGCGGCATTACAAGAAATATACAGAGACAGGCAGGTGCTCTTGCTGAAAAGGTATTTTCCGGGAACAATTTTCTTGCAGCCTTCTGGATTCTCATTTTCTTCTGGATTGTTGCCATTATCGGTTCTGCACTCATGGGGTTGGAAGTTACTAAGTTTGCTGCAGGCTTCCCTGTTGTTTTTATTATCGCTTTTATTGCACAGTTTATTGCAGGGAATTATACAATCCTGTATTATGGACTGGAGTATGTCATCTGGTGTCTTTTGTTCGGCCTGATTATCAGCAACACTGTTGGTACGCCAAAATGGTTAATGGCTGCTGCTCGGACTGAATATTTCATCAAGATCGGTCTTGTTATTTTGGGTTCAGGAATCCTTTTTGGGGAGATTATACAGGCAGGGGGCTATGGAATTATTCAGGGTCTTCTTGTGGTCGGGGTTGTCTGGTATTTCTGCTACTGGATTTGCCGGAAATTCAAAGTAGATGAAGAGTTCTCGGCAATCCTTTCAAGCGGCGTGTCTATATGCGGTGTCTCCGCGGCAATTGCTACCTCAGGTGCGGTAAAAGGTGATCCGAAGAAATTAAGCTATGTTACATCAATTATTCTTGTCTGTGCTGTTCCTATGATGGTCATTATGCCGTGGATCATTAAAGCGACAAACATGGATCATATAGTTGCCGGTGAATGGA
>CAYMTB010000260.1:0-4956 GCA_964393225.1 uncultured Syntrophorhabdaceae bacterium | reverse complement strand
TCTATGGTGTAGCCTTCGATCTTCTGCCTTGACTTTTTTCCCATTGTGTCCAGCAAATTTTTATCGAAGAGGGATTTGATTGCTGCTGCTAATTGAGAAATGTTGCCGGGCTCATTGATTACATATCCTTCATTTTCAGATATGAGGGTTGAGGCTCCGTTCCATTTCGTTGTAATGGTGGGAAGTCCTGATGCCATAGATTCCATGGTGGTGAGGGAGCAGGCATCGTAAAATGTGGGATGTACAAGGATGTGCGATTCCCTGTAAACAGTCTCAGGAGAAGTTTGTTCACCGAGAAAGGTTACGAGGCTGGACAGGCTTAAATCCTGGATTATTTCCTGATAGCGTTCCTTTTTCCCTCTTCCCATGATAAAAAGGTGAAAATCCTTCCTTTCTCCTGTGAGCTCACCGAGAGCAAGAAGAAGCGGGCGGAGGCCTTTTAGCCGGAAATTGCCTGCTGAAAAAAGGATTTTTAAATTTCCTGTTGTTTGTGTTTTTGCCGGCGTGAATCTTTCTGTGTCCACACCATTATATACGATTTGAAAGTCATCGTCGTCAAGTTTGTAATGTGCTGCCATATCGGTTTTAACCATATCGGAGATAGCCACTATTTTCCGGTACATTTTTTTTCGTATTGGGTATTCCGCGATCCATTCCTGGATTTTCTGGTTCATATTGTTTTTTAACAGGATTGCTTTGAGCCTGCGTTCCTTCGGGTTATCGTAGCTTGCGATCTCTCTCTCCATCCAGACCTTTTGCACACCGCCATGACTTTGGTACACATCCAGCTCAAACGTGTTTCCGAAACCCAGCATGACATCTACAGGGACAGTTTTCAGATATTTTTTATGATTGAGGGCAAAAGAAAGCGTTCTGAGCCACCTCGGAAAGGTTGCGGTATTCATTTTTACAAGATATATCCCATGCGTCTCTATTCCATTGGAACAGAAAACAAATACCTCATGCCCTCTTTTGACAAGGTTCGAGGAAAGGTCGTAGGCATAGCGCTCGGCCCCGCCTTTTTTTGGGTCAAAGTTATATATGGCGAGACCGATTTTCATTGAGGTGATTTTAGGGTTTTAAAGCCAGCAGTTTTTGATAAAATTCTTTCATCTTTTTTGCCTGCTGACTATAGTTCCATTGCTCCAGGGCAGTCCTTCGCGCGTTTATACCGAATGTATTCCTTCTTTGTTTATCCGTAATAATTGCCTCCATCTTTTCAGCAAGATCAGTTTCAAGCGGCTTTACGACATATCCTGTTTTTCCGTCTTCCACAAGCTCAGGCAGCATTCCCATGTCTGAGACTATGGCCGGTTTCCCCATGGCCATTACTTCACGGAGCGCACGCGCACTCCCGTCGCTTCCGGCCCTCATCATGATAAAAAGGTCAAACAGGGCAATCATGGAGAAATAATCATCTACCCTGTATCCGGCAACGATTACATCATCTTCAAGCCCCAATTCCAAAAGCGGCTGCCGGATACTTTTTTCCATCTGAGAGCTTCGTCCCACAATGATGAGTTTCACATGACCCACACGTTCTTTGATATGTTTGAAGGCCTTGAGGATTACATCATATCCGCGGTCAGGCTTGAGGCGTCCTATTACTCCGATCACCAATTCATCCTCGTGGAGGCCGAATTCGCTTCGCATGTCCTGTACGGGTCCTTCATACGGTGTAATTCCCGGCGGAACAACGCTTGTTTTTTCAATGGGGAAGTGAAAACCCTCTATGTCCTGTTCCATAATTTTTTTACTATAACTCACAAGACCGTCAGTCCGTGACATGGACCATCTCATAAACATGTTTACGGGCATGCCATCCCTTTTATGGTCTGTCCGGATAATCAAGGGACGTTTTCTCATGAAAGAGAGCGCGAAGATTGCAGTAAAATAATCGTGAGAGAGATTCGTGTGAACAATGTCAATGCCGTTTTTTAAAACGTATGCTTGGATGGCCTTTACATCATGGGACCAGTCTTTCAAAGAAAAGTATCTGTTGAGTCTGAACCCGCCGTAGGATTTGAAATTCCCTTTTTTTATCTCTTTTTCGACCGTTCTTCCCTGGAAATCCTCAGGGGTTTTTCTGTAGGCAAGCGTAACATCAACCCCCGCATTTGTGAGGGCTTCACAGAGCGATAGCGTGGGTTCGGCAGGCCCTGTCCACTTCCAGTCGCTGAAAAGATGGAGAATCTTCATTAATAATCCTCCGTGAAGCAATTTGTTCTACATTCCATAAAACTCCCTTATGCATTTTGATACATACATCACTCCATCCTGTGTCAGGGAAGGGTATATGGGCAGGGATACGATCTCTTTTACGACCTGTTCCGCAACCGGAAAATCTCCTGTTTTATACCCAAGATGTTTGTATGCTTCCTGCAGATGGATTGGTGTCGGATAATGGATGAGGGTTGAGACGTCGTGTTCAGCGAGGTATTGCATCAGATCATCCCGTTCTTTTAAGCTTACCACATAGAGGTGGTAAACATGGAATGCCCACGTTGCTTCATCGGGCAATATGAGTGGCGTATCAGATAACTCTTTTTTGTACAGCCATGCAATATGCCTTCTCCTGTTATTCCAATGATCAAGCTGCTCGAGTTTGCGCTTCAGCAAGGCAGCCTGTATTGTATCAAGCCTTGAATTAAAACCTTCAACAACATGGACATGTTTTTTCTCTGCCTGTCCATAAGCCCTTAACATCATTGCCTTCGTGTAAGTATCTTCGGAATCAGTCACGATGATACCCCCATCCCCGTAACAGCCGAGGTTTTTTGTGGGGAAAAAACTGAATGTTGAAACATCGCCGAAGGTTCCCACCTTTTTGTCCTTGTACAGGGCGCCATGTGCCTGGCAGGCATCTTCCAGTACCTTTACGCCATACCGGCTGCATACATCCATTATTTCATCCATTCTGGCTGGATGCCCGTATAGGTGAACGGGGATGCATAGCTTAATATCTTTTTCTGTTTTCAGGAGGTTCTCGAGCTGCTCCGGATCCATGTTGTATGTTTCCGCCTCGATATCACAAAAAAGCGGTACCAGGCCATGATTGGAGAGTGCCATGGTAGTGGCGATATAGGTATTGGGAACTGTTACGAATTTGTCCCCGCTTTTCAACCCCAGGGATAATCCGCCGATCTTTATTGCATCGTTGCCGCTCCCTACACCTATTGCATATTTAACTCCTATGTATGCTGCAAAGGCTTCTTCGAACGCCTTAACCTCTTTGCCGAGGATATATTCACCACTCGAGAGGATCTCTTTCATTATAACCAGTAGTTCTTCCTTTATATCCTTATGGTCTGAGTCAACATCAAACATCTTTACAATCATAAACATGCTCCTTTAGCTTGAGGGATATTTACGCAGGATAGAACCTGTGGCTGTTTTTCCGCTCTGCCCTTCATAATTTCCGTGCGAAAATGATCAGCGTATTGCCTCCATCGAGGATTGTATCGCCTGTCGTTTCTGCAAGCCAATATTTTTCACGCTTTGATTTTGGCCATAGCTTTGCGTAAAACCGGATGAACCATACGAGGGGTTTCAGGAGTGCCTGTTTCTTCTTCTTTTTGTCATATGCGGTCTTTATTATCTGGAGTCCTGCGCGTTCCAGGGCGAACCTTATAATAGTGTACCCTATGGGGCTTAAATGCATTCCGTAAATCTCTCCCTTGTAATGATTCCTGAAGGTGTTTTGTGAAACCGGCCTTGTGAAAAAACCGGTAACAAGAAATTTCAAACGCCTTTCTATATTCAAATAATTGGGTGTGCTCATGATGAGCGTTCCGCCCGGTTTTAAAACCCGCGCCACCTGCCGTATTGCATTGTAAGGATTCTCTGTGTGCTCAACTGCTTCCAGAAAGCACACATAGTCAAATTCTCCATCGCTGTATGGTATGAGTTCATTCAGATCCCCCTTGTCAACCTTCAGTTCATCAACCAGAAACTGGTCCGTGTTGATGTCGCAGCAGGAGACAGTGAAATGCATATCATATAACTGCTTTGCCAGGGCTCCGTAGCCGGTTGGAATATCGAGGACCTTTCCGCGCGGCTTATCTTGCAGAAATTCGATAACCCTGTCGTGAACCCCGTCCCTTGCCAACGGGACAGGTCTTTTGTCTGCCGGTGTTTGCTTTAAAATTTGTTAATTACCTCCACAACATTGTAAATGCAATCTTTACCCATAACTTTACCCGTTACTCCTCACGGTTTATCATTCATCCTTTCCAATTCCCAGAGTCTGGCGTGTTTCATGAACACATAATACATGGTTGATGCGACGATGATGAGTCCGGGTATTCCGTCGAGGAACCCCCGCTTGAAAATATAATCCCTGAAAAAGCGATATATGGGCCTTGTCAGCATATTAATAAGGTGAAAACGGCGGCCCGTAGAATAGAGATCCTGTGCGAATGCCTCCGAATACCGGTCAATGGTTCTTATCTGATGAGCCGTATCCGTGTACGGTGTATGCATATAGTGGTTTTTAAGCTCACCGGCTTTTCCATCCACGTAAACTTTTGCATGGATTCCGCCCTGCCAGCCTCCTCTATCTTTTCTGTAGAGCCGTATTTCATGATCGGGGTACCAGCCGCCATACTTTATTTCGCGGCCCAGGTACACATTTCTGCGGTTCACCATGAAACCGCTATAGTCTGTGTTGTCAGAAATTGTTTTCTCTACTTCTTCCTTCAACTGTGGTGTCAGCCATTCATCGGCATCAATGAAAAGCACCCAGGGGTTTGCGCATTGATCCTGAGCGTACTGGTATTTTTCCCGCATATCGGCTGTATCATACTGGTAAAAAGAAGTAGTATATTTCCGGGCGATCTCCGCGGTGCCGTCGGTACTGTGCGAGTCCACAACCACCACATCGTCTACCCATCCTGCAACACTCTGTAAAGCCTTTTCAATCGTGCGGGCATTGTTGAATGTAATCATGTAGACGGA
>CAYMTB010000259.1:0-4997 GCA_964393225.1 uncultured Syntrophorhabdaceae bacterium | reverse complement strand
TTTTTACCTTCTCAACGATAGTTCTCAGGAAAACCGGTCTCAGATATGAGGTATTGCCCTGCTCACCAAAATGTATTTTAATAGCAACAATGTCGTTTTTGTTTATTTTCTCGTTTATCTTTGTTCTATTCAGTAAATCCTCGAGCTTGTTAAGCAGGTTTCTTTTCGGATTTGTCCTTAAATCTGTGAAAAATACCTTAGACATGGCGCCTCCTTATTTGTGTTTAATTTATAGGAAAATTATGTTAGAAGTAATGCGATTTTGTCAACTAAAAGGAGGTTGTTTGAATGCTGAATCTTTCTGAAAAGCACGGCATGATTCGAATGATTGCCGAAAAGATAGCAAACGAAAAGGTTGCCCCAAGGGCAAAAGAAATAGATGCAACGGGCGCATTTCCATGGGATCTCGTGGATATATATAAAAAACAGGGTTTTCTGTATCTTATGCTCCCGGAGCGTTTTGGAGGGCTTGACGGGGACATTACCTCTCTCTGCCTCGTTATTGAAGAAATTGCAAAGGTTTCCGGTGCGCCGTCACTAATACCGCTTGCCCATAATGTCGGCTTGATGCCCTTTATGGTTGCAGCCAACGAAGATCAGAAGGAGTACATATACAGTAAGATTGCGGACCCGGATAAACTATACCTTGTGGCATTTGCATTGACTGAACCTGATGCAGGTTCTGATGCATCACACATGAGAACGAGTGTAGTAAAGGACGGTAATTATTATTATATGAATGGCAAAAAATCAATGATAACGAATGGTGCCAACGCCCAGATAATCACTGTTTTTGCCAACTCAAATCCAAAACTGAGGACAAACGGGATATCTGCATTTTATATTGAGAAAGATTATCCCGGTGTTACCATAGGGAAGAGTGAAGATAAAATGGGCATGATCGGTTCCGACATAACAGAACTGATGTTTGATAACGTAAGACTCACAAAGGACAATCTGCTCGGCAAAGAAGGGGATGGCTGGGATATTGCCATGTCAACATTAAATCTTTCAAGGCCGGCCGTGGGTGCACAGGCAGTAGGAATTGCCCAGGGTGCTCTTGACTATGCAGTAGAATATGCCTGGAAGAGGGTACAATTCGGGCAAAAACTGGCGGATTTTGAAGGTATTCAATTCATGGTTGCCGATATGGCCACTCAGATTGAGGCCGCCCGGGCACTTGTCTACGATGCAGCTCATCTGCTCGATATGAAGGTCTACGAAAGGGATAAAATGAGTGCTGTTGGTGTGGATAAACTATCTGCCATGGCGAAGGTATATTCTGCGGATGTGGCAATGAAGGTTACCACTGATGCAGTTCAAATCCTTGGCGGATGCGGCTATACGAAAGAATATCCTGTGGAAAGAATGATGAGGGATGCAAAAGCGACCCAGATTTATGAAGGTACAAACCAGGTCCAGAGGATTGTCATCGCAAGAGATATTTTCAGAAAATTTATGGGATAGTCCTCGGGCTACCCGAACATCTTATCTTCATATTCCTTGGGTATTTCTGTCTGCTTTGAGTAGGTTGGAGGTATATACGGTCCTTCCATCTTTTCTATGAATTCGAAGATGGGGATGGCCGGCATGGTTACGATATGGACTGTTCCTCTCGAGCCAAGCTCTATAGATACCTTTGTTATGGTTTCATTGTTTGGCGCTTCAAGGATATTTATAAAATCATAAAAACCAAGGGTTGCATACTGAACAAGAACTTTGGCGCCCATTTTTTCAATTTCTTTATCAACTTCTTTAATGCGTTCCGGATGATTTTTAACCGTTGCCCTGCCTTCGTTTGTTAACTTGCTGAACATTATGTATATCGGCATTGCTTTTCCCTCCTTTTTATCATTAATTATACCATCAGTTCTCTGTTGTCAACAGGTTTCTCTGATACTGTTATTATTCCTCCGCCTACGACTGTATCTCCATCGTAGAGCACAACCGACTGCCCGGGAGCGATTGAATAGACTGGGTTTGTGAATTCTACTTCGAGCGAATCCCCTGAGACACTGTACGTGCAGGGTTCTTCTTTTTGCCTGTATCGGACTCTTCCTGTGATTTGGCTTGTTGTTTTTTGTAAGATGTTTATATTGTCGGCACAGAGCCTTTTTCTTTTGAGAGATTCTTTGGGCCCTGCAATAATGGTGTTTTCCTCAACCAATATGTCAACCACATACAGCGTTTCTTTGTAAGGAATTTTTAATCCTCTCCTCTGACCGATCGTGTAAAGATGAATGCCGTCGTGGTGCCCCAAAAACTTGCCTTCAACAGAATAAACCGGCCCTTTATGCAGACCGACTAAACCGGATATAAACTCCCTGTAATCAGTCTCCGGAATGAAACAGATATCCTGACTTTCTTTTACTTTTTGATAGTCCCACTTTATTTCATATATTCTTTCTTTGAGGCTGGCCTTTGTCTGTGAGCCAAGGGGGAAGAGGATGTATTTCAAGGACTCTTTTGTAATGGGATACAGGAAGTAAGACTGGTCTTTGGCAATATCGAACCCTTTCTGCATAATGAATCCATCGGTTGTTTCTTTAATGTTGGCATAATGGCCTGTTGCCACCTTATCTGCCCCTATGGACAGGGCCATTTTCAGGAATGCAGAGAATTTAATATAACGGTTACAGAGGATGCACGGATTAGGCGTTCTCCCCGACTTATATTCATGTATAAAGTTTTCTATCACATGTTCTTCGAATTCTTTTCTTAAATTGATCACATAGTGGGGTATAGATAAATTATCAGCAATCTTTTTGGCCCTGTTTATCGTTTCGCTTGAACAGCAGGCTTTAGGGTTTCTTACACTTTTTATGGATTCCGGCAGGAGCTGGAAGGTAACCCCCACGACTTTGTAACCCTTCTGTTTTAGAAGGTACGCAGCGAACGAACTGTCCAGACCGCCGCTCATAGCAACAAAAACCGTTTCCATAAGGTAGAGAATAGCATAAATTAATGGCTATTATCTATCAGCTATCAATTAAATGCTTGTATGCTTATTGCTATTTGCTAAATCATTGAAAATTTAAAAGGATTGTAGTATTATCACGTCAGGAGGATGTGTATATGAGTAAAAAACTGAAGTTGTCTTTAAGCTTATTTTTCGTCATTGTTTTTATCCTTGGTTTTCTTATTGGTGCTCAGGGAAAAAGAGTATATCCAAGCGGTGACAACAAGGAAATTTATGAATATTTGAAAACATTCTCTGATGTTATAGACCTTGTGAAAAAAAATTATGTTGATGAAGTGAAGGATAAAGAAGTTGTCTATTCTGCCATCAAGGGTATCCTTGAATCTCTTGACCCGCATTCATCATTTTTGACGCCCGATATGTATAAAGATATGCAGACAGAAACGAAGGGCGAATTTGGCGGTATAGGTATTGAGATTACCGTAAAAGAGGGCTTTCCCATAGTGATTACGCCAATAGAGGATACACCTGCATACAAGGCAGGTATTAAAACAGGGGATCACATTGTAAGGATTGATGGAAAACCTACAAAGAATATGAATCTTATTGATATCGTAAAATTAATACGTGGGGCCAAAGGTAAACCCGTTGTGTTAACGATAATGAGAGAAGGATTTACAACCCCTCAGGAATTTAAAGTTGTGAGGGATGTTATTGTTGTCAAAAGTGTCAAACATAGAATGATTGAAGATAATTACGGGTATATTCGAATAGTACAGTTCCAGGAAAAGACATCAAAGGATTTCGATAATGCCATGAAAGAGTTAGAACAGAGTAATGATGGGAAACCGTTAAAGGGTGTTATTCTTGATATGAGAAATAATCCTGGCGGCCTCCTTGAGCAGGCTGTTGAAATATCGGATAAATTCCTCACAGATGGATTAATCGTGTCCATTGACGGCAGGAAGAAAGAGGACAGTAATATGAAGTTCTATGCACATAAAAAAGGTGATTATGTTGGTCCCCTTGTAGTACTTGTCAACGAAGGAAGCGCTAGCGCATCGGAGATTGTTGCCGGTGCTTTGCAGGATTATAAGAGGGCTATTATTGTTGGTGCAAAAACCTTTGGTAAGGGCTCGGTCCAGACTATTTTCCCGCTCGGCGACGGTTCTGCTGTAAGATTAACCACTGCGAAATATTATACACCAAAGGGCCGTTCGATCCAGGCAGAGGGCATTTCACCCGACATTGCTGTTGACAGCAACATTGTACGCGGCAAAGAAAAAGGGATGATTGTAAAAGAAAAAGATCTCGATAAACATATTGAAATAGAGAAACCGGAAAAATCTGACAAGCAGGGGAAAACAGAAAAACAAATAAAGACATTAGATAATTCGAATAGTAAAAATACCGCAGAGGATGATTTTCAACTTGCCATGGGTCTCCAGATACTGAAAAGCTGGGAAGCGCTGCGGGGGAAATAAAAGAAATTTAGAATTTAGAATTTAGAATTTTTTAATAGTTTATTTTTAAATTCTTCCGGGATACGTTTGGGTTTTCCGGCCATGTTTATGCAGACCATTTTAGTTTCACCCTTTGTGGTAGGTTTTCCTTCTTTGAACACTGTATGCGAGAGAATAAAGTAGGAATTTTTTATCTCTGTCACAGACGTATCGACTTGAACAGTATCTCCGTACTTTAATTTTTCGAGCAGGTCCATGGTTACATTTCTGACTATAATGTATGTGTCCTGTTTTTCCCATTCAGGGATAGAAATACCTATTGACAGCAGGTATTCAAACCATGATTTTTCGAAAAATTTGAGATAATTAGCAAAATATACCACACCGCCGGCATCTGTGTCCTGGTAATATATGCGTGTTGAGTACATGAACATCTCCTTCATCTATGAGTTATGAGCCATCAGAAACTGTTCACGGTTCATAGTTTTCAATAACTCGTGACTCGTAATTTGTTTTAACTATTCAAGATTCACGGTCTTTTCCAGCGTCCGGCACCATCATTTTTTAAAGTAAGATTCCATGGCTTCGACCAAACCGTTTATGTCATACTGTTC
>CAYMTB010000258.1:0-4997 GCA_964393225.1 uncultured Syntrophorhabdaceae bacterium | reverse complement strand
AATTAGGAGATTTTATCTTTGCGTTCATTCGAACCACGGTCTGAACCTCATAAGCCAGCAATTTGGCAATCATTTCGAACGACCTCCAAGCAATGCATGCCGTATATGGTAAAAATCCTCGCGGGGCAACACTCCCCAAAGAAGAGCCGGAGGAAGATAAAACAAAGCGCCAGCAGAAATTAGAAGGAAGAGATTTTCCGTACCCCACCAGCGTAGCAGCACCACCATCGCCGCACCGATCAGGCAGCCCTTTAGTCCGACAATCACATTGCGGCGGCTGAAGACCCCCCGTGGTAGCAGCCAGAGCGCCCCGAACATCATGAGCAGTTCGGTCAGGGCGGTAGCTGCCGCAGCGCCGAGCCCCCCGTTTCCCCAGATACGTGTTGTCAGCGGGATAGCCCAGAGATTGACGAGCGGGTTGAAGATCGCAGCGGCGATAGCCATGCCGGCCCAGGGCTTTTCTTTGCCCCGAGCGATAAGCGCCGTGCCGAGTACAACATCGATACAGACCAACAGGATGGAACCACCCAGGACCTGCAAATTAGGTCCGGCATTTTCAAACGACCCGGGACCGTACAGGAGTCGGACGAACGGGTTGGCAATGGCGATAGTGCCGGCGCTAACGGGAATGGCGGCGAAAAGCACCAGATTCATAAGACGCTCGGAGGCCCGGCTGAAGGCAGCTTCGTCAACGATATCGGAACCCAGCCGCATCATGGCGGGAAAGATCGATGTGGTGAGAACGCTGGGGATAAAGAGCAATGTGCCATAGAGTCGGGTGGCTGCGCCATACCAACCGACCACGGCATCAGAGGTCATGAGCGACAGCATGAGCACATCGATGCGAATGTATATTTCACTAAAAACCACCCAGATGAGAAACGGTAAGCCACCGACAACGATGCGGCGCAAGAGCTCCCAATCCCAGGCAAAGCCAAATCGCTCGCGCCGGTACAGCCACCCCAGCGACAGAATAAAGCTCACCGCGGCTGCTGCAGTGTGTACCCAGCATACAGCCACGAGCGAGTGACCGCGCCACAGCAGCAGGGCACACCCGGCAGTGATGATGGTTTTCTCAACAACCAGGATCGCACTGGGTGCAAGCATGTATTCCAGACCCTGGAAGGCACCCCCTATAGTTTGAGTGATAGCACTGAGGCAGGCGCCGAGACCGATGATCATCACCGCCTCACGCGTGGCGACATCGTAAGGCAAGAGGAAAATGAGTACCGACTGGAAGACGTATATTATGGCTGCCAGAGGGATCTTGCACGTGAGCACGTTGCTGAGCAGGGCGTGCAATCCGCGGTGGCGCTTGGCAACCTCTGTCGCGGGCATGTCCGGAGTAGGGCGGAGAATGGCCACTTCCTTGATGAGAAACGTATTGACGCCGAGGTTGATCAGGGTACTGAAGATGGTGCTGTAGCTGATAGCAAAGAAGAGCTTGCCGAACTGGGTATCGCCGAGATAGCGGGGCAGGATGACCAGGAGAATCCAGGAAAGAGTCCACGTAAACAGCTGACTGACCCCCTGAATGGCAGTATTCTTCAGCGCGAGGCGAGTTTTGCTCATCCCGTAAGGCCTCCCTGTTTCGCCGGGGTATCCGCTTCAGTCCGTCTGATGGTTGTGGCAATGGCCATGGCAATGCCGAGGTAGATCATGTTACGAAAGTAGGTGATCTGCAGGTCATAATACGCGATGATTACCTGACTTACAATCAGCGACAACACCATTAACCCAACGGACTTGAAGTAGGAGTCCTTCGTGTTGCGATAGTCTATGACCGCCTGGACCATGGCCGTTCCGAAAAAAAGCCAAAAAATCATGAAACCTATGAAACCGGTCTTGACCCATATCCAATAGATGCAATTGTGCGGGATATATTCCCACAAAGGAAAATCTATTTTGTCCAGTGGCATAACGATTTCATACTTGTTGCCGAATCCGATCCCGAAAGGATTATGGCGAATGGTCTGTTTCAGGTTGAACAGTTCAGCTTTGCGATAGTAATTGGAGCTTTCGTCTTCCGTCCCTTTCTGTTCCACGAATACAGACTTAATCTTCTGCACCGGCATGCCGAGTTTGCTGCCGCTGTTCCAAAACGCCCCCGCATAGAGTACCAGCAGCACCAGAACCGGTGCCATCGCCTTGGCGGCAATGATTTTCTTCTCGCGCGGCAGCATGGCGACCACCACGAAGAGACTGAAGCCGAGCGTGCCGTAAACAACACGACGCTGAGCCAGTAAGAAGGTGAGAAATGTAGTCGGTAAAAAAGCCAAGGAGAACTTCAATTCAGGGCCACGGTAGTTGAAAAAGTAAAAACAGGCCATGAGCACAAAAACCGAGCTGATAAAAAGGGCATCCTCATGACCGGTGATGGCACGAATGCCTGTTAGGTCGCCTTGCAGCGTGACCACGTAGCGCCAGACACCCTGCAGCCCTTTAATGGAAATCGTAACGAGAATAATCCAGATGCAGACTTTCACCTGCCGTCGATCGCGGATGATCTGAGAAGTGAGAAAATACATGCCGCACAGGTAATAGAGCGCCCGGATCTCCCAGAGCGACGCTTTCCAATTGCCCCCACGCGCCAGCCCATAACCGGTGAAGAAGATGAGCATCCCGAGAAAGACCACCGCGATGCCGAAGTTGGGGATGGGATAGAGATGCCATTCCCGACTGGTCACAGCGCGCAGGAACCAGAGTGCGACTATCAGACCCATCACAACTTCCACGGGGTTGAAGACGAGCGCGCCGATCCCTGTAGTGAGATTCAGATTAAGAAAAAAAGGGATTTTCCACGTGATGATGTCCTTGATCCCGAAGATCTGGAACTGTTCCAATAACAGCGAGGCGGCCAGCAGAAAGTAGATGCCCAGCTCGAGATACCGCGTGAGCAGGAAGAGAAAAGCAATGCCCGCGCAAAACGCCGGTATGACCAGAAGGTTGCCATTGGTCACGGAAAGGAGGGCAGCACCAAACACTGACAGAAGCACTGCAAGCAGGAAAGGCTTGATCCGCTCCTGAAGAGTAAACTCCGTTACTTTTCTCTGATCGAGCAATGAAACGGCCACATACCTCCTTAGAATCGTATGTAAGTAATAATGAGGACGAGCGCAATTGCAGCTGTCAGACCCGCTATCACCCAGCGGTGGACACGCTCAATACGTGTACCGATGACCAGGAAAATAAGGATCATGACCATCACCATTGTCATCTCAGACCCACTTGTAAAGCCAGTCGGGGATCCAGTATTCGAAGTAGTTGAAAACCACGCCGATGATCTTTTCCGAAGGCAGTCTCTGAATTGCTGTTTCTACGGCCTTGAACTTGGTCTTATAAAGCATTACCACAAACAGGATACCGTCGGTATGCGGCGCAAACAAATGGCCCCCGGAACTGGTCAGCACCTCCGGGGCTTCGATGAGGGTAAAGCTAAAACGCTGACGCAGCGTTTCCATGAGATCGCCGAAGGCGGGCGCATTATATAAGATATCCGGATCTTCTATAGAGGTGCCGGCCGGTAGCAGAGCAAGCCCCGGAGTGTTGAGCGCAACGAGAGTCTCGTCGATGGAGGCGCGCCGTTCCAGGATATCGGCCAAGCCTGGCGCATCGGGGTATCCCAGGGTCTTCGAAAGGGACGCCTCTTTGAAATTGGCATCCACAAGCAGCACCGGTTTTTTGAGATCACCGGCCAAGATATTTCCAAGATTTGCCGTCAGAAACGTCTTGCCCTCGCCGGTTTTCGCGCTGATCACCAGCCAGACCAGCCGGTCAGGATCGGCATAAGTGTCGCGAGCAGTGACGGCGATACTGCGAAGACGTTCAAGATAATCATCGAGAGTCGCTTCTTCAGTGGTTTTCCACAACTTTGAACGTTCCGAACGGGCAATGTAGGCAGCCAGTTTGACCGGCACGCCCGGCGGCAAAACAAAACGGCGCGCACAGAAGATATTCCGCAATCCTTTTTCAATCGGCAGGGCCAGAGGGACATTAAAATCCCGCGCCAATTGTGGCGCTCCAGTTACCGAGCGGTCGGACAACCGGGCCGGCAGTAAACGGAAAAATAGCTTCTTCAGACGGGTGACGAAACGAAAAGGTCTCGCCTCTTCAAAATTGTACATTTTGGGCAGCACGCCAACAAGACGGAGCTGACTCCGTTGCAGCAGTTCGCCGGTTCGCATCAGCCGGGGATCGGTAAACTCAAGCAGAAAAATAAGAAAGATTCCCATGAACATTCCACCCACAATACCTCCAATGACAAACAATATGCGTTTCGGCTTGTTATGCGTAAACGGCACTACCGGAGGTTCAATGATTGTGAAGCGGTTGGCTTGCTGGGCGATTTCTACCTCGGACGAGATGCGTGCCTGTTCCAGCTTAACGGAAAGCGTATTGTAGAGTTCCTGCGACAGTTTGAGTTCGCCCTGCATGCGCGCCTGTTCCTTTTCCAATTCAGGCACCTGGACAAGCTTTATGCGCGTCTCCTTCTCTAAACGCTGGTACTCTGAGATTCTCTGTTTTTTCTCGTTGTTTATCAGAAGGGCAATAGAATCCATTTCGCGCTGAAGCTTGATCACCTCCGGGTGCGATTTATGCCGGGTAGCCAGCAGATTGCTCATCTTTAACTCCATATCCTGATAGTTCTTCTGATACGCGATGTTCAGTTCTGCCTCCATGCCCTTGGAGCGATACTCCTTCAATTGTCCCCCGAGGGCGTCGGCCTGTCCCAGGATTTCCATATTGTCCTGACGGAACTTCTGTAGTGCACGCTCGGTTTTATCTATTTCCTCGCGATAGTAATCTACCTGTTGCCGAATCAGGTTTACCGCCGCCACTGCCTCGCGCCGGCTGCCTTGCAGGCTCTTCTCGATGAATAGCTGGCTGACGGTCTCAACCAGCTTTTTGGCCAGGATCGGGTTATTCGCAGAGCAGGCGATCTGGAAGGAATCCGATGCGAGGCCAAGGAGATGGATACTCTTGCGCAGATTTATGAC
>CAYMTB010000257.1:0-4998 GCA_964393225.1 uncultured Syntrophorhabdaceae bacterium | reverse complement strand
GCCCGGACCTGTGCGGGAGGTGCGGTCAATATACCAGAACCTGTTTTTTCCAACATCGGTCAGTGCAAAATGGGCAAGATAGACATCCTGAACCGACCACGCGTTATCTTTGTGAAGGCTGGAACCTCCGTCTGTCGGGTTTTCAATCCCCTGCCTGAAAAATGTAAGCTGATAGCCGTATCTGCTGCCGGCTTCATCCATGAGGTTGCCCGTGAAATACCACCACTCTGTTCTGTATTCAGGATGACTTCCGTGGTCTGCTGGAAATGACCATGTCCTCTCTCCTGTTGCCTGTTTCCATTCAGATGCGTGTAAAGTGAAAGGGGAAAGGGGAAAGGTGAAATGTGAAAAGTGAAAGGGGAAAAGTGAAAAGAGAATGAGAAACAGCGCTATTTTTATTGTTTTAAACTTAAAACTTATACGGTTTAATCCCGACAGCGGAGGGACAACTTTAAACTTAAAACTGCTTTCCATCATTCTTCCCTTATCTGCATCTGAGGATATGTTCTGTATACCTTCCATAACGGGTAGAGGCATGCGCCTATGCTTGCCAGGACAGCGGTCAGAAATGTGACCAGGTAAGGATCTGTACTGAAATGATAGAAGATCGTCCAGTTGAAGCTCCGCAGGTTAATTACCTTAATCAGTATAAAAGCAAGCGCCGTTCCTGCTACGATACTTATAGCAAAACTGATAATTCCCATGCCGATTCCTTCCAGAAGGGTTATACCTGCAATCTGGTGAGTCGAAAAGCCAAGGGCCCGGTAGATGCCGAACTCCCGCTGCCGCTCTACAAATAATGTCATGAGTGCCCCCGCAATACCGAAGAATGCGACAATTACGGCAAGTATGCGCATGGATCTGGTAACGGCAAAGGTATTATCAAAGACAGAAAGGATTTTCCCATGAAATTGTTCACGGGTTGACGCGGGCAGCCCCCTGTCTTTAGCCCTTTTTTGAACCTCGCCGATTATTTTTTGTTTTTCCTGGCCGGTGGCATCAATGAATATACCGAGACTGTTGATGGTGCGGTCGTTGAACAATTTTATAAAGGTAGACCGGTCCATCATAATTACCCCGTGTTCGCTTGCATAGTCATAAAATACCGCTGTTACGGAAAGTGAAACCGGGCCGTTCAAACTCTCAACTGAGACGGTATCGCCTTTGCCGATGTGAAAACGGCGGGCAAAGCTCTCTGAAATAACCACGGAACCATCCTTAACAGGTTCCCAGTTTTCGCCGCCTCCTTTTAGCCATCCGAAGCGTGCATATTTCTGAAGAACCGCAGCGTCTATGGCAGTGATATTGGCAGGCGTATTTTTGTAGGAAATTTGAAGGCTTCTGAATACATCGATGCCGCTGATGCCAGGCATTTTGCGAAGTTCTTCGTAAAAATCCAAAGGAACCTCCACGTCCCCTCTCGTCGAGATGTAGAGTTCTCCCCTTAACTGGCTGTTCATCCACCAGACGAGTGATTGACGAAAACTGTTGATAAGTGAACCAAGTCCGATGGACATGGAAAGGGCAATCATAAAGGCTGCTATTGCAATTGAGGTGCGGTTCATATTAAGCCACAGATTGCCGGCAGCAATCTTTCCGGCAGTTCCGCCGATTAATGAAAAGAGCCTTCTTATTACAGGGACAATAATCATCAATGTTAATCCGGTCAGAAGGCTTACACCGAGCAGAAATACAAAGGTGCCGGCAAAACCTATATATACGTGAAGGAAGGATAACGAGAGGAGCACGGCGCTCAAAAATATTACACCTGCCCCGATCAGTGAGATCTTTTTGACTGTTTTTGCACTTGTTCTGTGATATATGCGCCCTCGAAGCGATTTTACCGGTTCAGTCCGGATGAGCTCAATAAGCGGCGATACGCTTCCCAGAATGCTTGCACCGCATCCAAGGGCAATGCCTGCTGCAAGGTTCCACCATGACCATGAAAGCGTTGATGGACGCAGAAAGAAATAGAGGCTGCTTATGGTGTTTACAACAAGTCCGGTCAGAAAACAGCTGAGAAGATAACCGAAGACCCCGCCAAGGGCGCCCCCTGCGACTCCAAACAGAAGTATTTCTGATAAAAATGCCCCTAAAATCTCAAGGCGCCTGGCACCGAGACTTCTCATTATACCGGCGTCTTTTCTCCTGTTCACAACTGTGAACATGGCTGTGTTATAGATAAGGAATACGCCGACAAAGAGTGCGAGAAGTGATAGCGCCTGAAGGTTGAGCCTGAAGGCCTGTAAAAGAGCAGTAAAGGTTTCTCTCCGCTGCCGGTTTGATTCGATCTTGAAACCGGTCCCCCAGCGTGAACGAAATGCTGCCTCGTCATTTAGGATAAGATCGATGCGGTCTATATGGCCGGATATATTAAAAAGCCTCTGCGCATGTCCTATGTCCATCAAAACGAGCGGTTCGCCTGAAGGATTTGAAAAGGTATCAATTACTGTTAGGTTTCCCTTTGATGTCTCAAGTGTGCTGCCCGGAGAAATATTCATCTGCGCGGCAAGCCCCCTGTCTATAAAAACGGATTTATCTTTCAGGAGAAAATCGAAAAAAACCTTCCTGTTTTTTTCCTTTCCATCTTTGGCTGCGGCTCGTGCTATTTCCGGTCTTATACTGCGGTCAAGAAAGGGGTCTATGCCGAGTATGCGAATAAGGTCACCATTGTTCAGCCTTACCCTCCTGTCAATGACGGGTGCCATAAAATCTACTGCAGGGTCATGCATGATTTCGGTAAGGATGCTTTCTTCCATTGATCCTGCAGGACGTTCTATCAGATGGGTGGCCTTGCCTCTTAAGAATTCAACGGCATCATTAAAGCTCGAAAGCGCTGATTTTGCAGAAAGCGTCATGCCTATAACGGCAGCGACGCCGCAGGCAATACCAAACAGCTGAAGAATGCTGAGGCTCCGCCTGCGAAAGAGATACCGCAAAAAGGCTTTTATAACGATTTTCAAAAATCGAGATCCTCGTGTGATGTTTGTTCAATAAGAACGCCGTCCACCATTTTCATGAACCTGTGGGCAAAGCGGCATGTATTGAGGGCATGACTGACCATGACAAGGGTTGTCCCGAAGGCGTGACACCGCGAAACGAGCAGGTCAAGAATTTGGATGCCCGTAGCGGTATCGAGGTTGCCTGTCGGTTCGTCTGCAAGAATTATAGCCGGTTTCTTTACTATAGCCCTTGCAATGGCAACCCGCTGCTGTTCTCCGCCGGATAATTCATGGGGGAACCGGTGTTCTTTTCCCTGAAGACCGACTGCCTCGAGAGCCTCAAGAGCAGGACTTGTGTCTTTTTTCCCGATCAATTCGAGGGAAAAGAGGACATTCTCAAAGGCGGTGAGGGTGGGGAGCAGATTAAAAAACTGAAAGATGAAACCGATACGGCTTCTCCTCAGTTCTGTCCTGCCCTTTTCGCCTATTGTCTCAATATTCTGACCGTCAATCTCGATTAGACCGCGTGTGGGTTTATCCAGACCGGCTATCAAGTTGAGAAGCGTTGTTTTGCCGGAGCCGCTTTTTCCAAAGAGCGCTACAATATCTCCAGGCATAACCTCAAGGTTGGCGCCGCGCAGGGCTATACCGTCCTGCTCGTCGGCGCTGTACTGTTTCCACAAATCGACAATGCGGATTATCGGGTTCACGGGTAGTTTTTACCATTTCTTGCAGCGGCTGTTCAATCAGTTTTTAGAAATGTTATTGACGTGTATTGCCCCTGCCGGGATTCCGATGATCAGTTCATGGTTTAAAACATGAACTGATCATGGCTAATACTCATCAAAGATTCTCCGTATCTCTGCAGGGCTGTTTGTTCCTGTCAGCGCGAGCATCAGGAGTATCCTTGCCTTCTGGGGGTTTAGAGAGCCTGCCGCTAAAAAACCATCGTTGTCGTAGTCACTGGAGGGTGTTACGATCCCGCTTCCCGTTCGTGAGGCCCGGACAACGACAACACCTTTTTTTATGGCCTCATTGAGCGCATCTTTGGTTGAAGGGAATATGCTTCCGTTTCCGGCACCGGCGTGGATAATACCCTTAGCCCCCGCCTTTACAGAGGCATCTGCCAGGTCTCTGCTGTCGTGGGCATGTCCGTACAATATGTCTACACGGGGCAGTGATGTAAGTCCCTGTACACTGAATTCAGACTTTGTCGTATGTCTTTTGTTTGTCTCCCGGAAGAAATAGACCTTGCTGTCCAAAACATACCCGAGGCATCCCAATTCCCTTGATGTAAATGTATCAACATTTGTTGTGTTTGTTTTCGTTACATCGCGTCCCCCGTGTATGTTTTCGTTGAACGCAACGAGGACACCTTTCCCCCTTGCGTCTTTACTTGAAGCGAGCGCAACTGCATTGAGAATGTTTAACGGACCATCTGCGCTTATGGCGGTTGATGGGCGCATGGATCCCGTCAGAACGACCGGCTTCTCGCCCCTTACGACAAGATTCAGGAAATATGCAGTTTCTTCCATGGTGTCTGTTCCGTGGGTAATAACTATACCGTCAACCTCCTTTTTTAAGAGAAGTTCATTTACGCGGTTTGCCAGTTTCAGCCAGATGTCATTAGTGATATTAGAACTAACGATGTTGGCAATCTGTTCCCCGGATATCTTCGCCACCTTTTCTATGCCGGGCACTGACCTGATGAGACTGTCTACATCGATAACCCCCGGTTTATAATCTTTTGTTTCAGTGGAAGATGGTGCAACGCCTGCAATAGTCCCGCCTGTTGCGATGATGACGATCTGTGGTATGTTTTGAGGGCCTTCGGCAGATACGATTATTGAATGAATAAGTAAAAATACAAAAAAGACAAAAATTAATGCCAGTCTTTTCATATTGCTACCTCCTTGGCCACGCTTTTGAGACTATAAAATACCGGAGTGAAAAAAACAAACGTTATTTGTTATTGAACTATCTTTCCGGATTATGTGAAAATATTCAATGAATGTGTTAGTATATATTAATTCTTATTAAACTCATTGGCTGATGA
>CAYMTB010000256.1:0-5047 GCA_964393225.1 uncultured Syntrophorhabdaceae bacterium | reverse complement strand
CAATAAGTTCGTATAATAATAACAATGTTTATGTATGCTAAGGTATCATTCAATATAAGGAGGTTTTTGATGTTAAAATCAGGAAGAAGGTTCAGTTTTATTGTTCTCGTATTTTTTCTCATGCTTGCGGGCGTAACGGTATTTGCAGCGGAGAAAGAGCTGATAGGCGCTGGGGCGACATTCCCGCAGCCGCTCTATTCGAAGATGTTTGATGTTTACAACCAGCAAAACAAGATAATGATTAACTACCAGGGTATCGGCTCAGGCGGCGGTATCAACCAGCTTATTAAAAAGACTGTAGATTTCGGCGGAACCGATGCTTTCATGACAGAAAAGGAACTGAAAGACGCTGGCGCGCCTGTACTTCACATACCTACATGCCTTGGCGCGGTTGTGGTGACATACAACCTTCCCGGAAATCCGAAAATTAATTTTACACCGGATGTCGTGGCAGACATCTTCTTAGGGAAGATCACAAAATGGAACGATGCAAAGATCGCGGCAGCCAATAAAGATGTGAAGCTCCCCGATATTTCAATCAGTGTTGTTCACCGGGCCGATGGAAGCGGTACAACGTATATATTCAGTGAATACCTTACAAAGATAAGTAAAGAATGGAAAGACAAGATGGGAACCGGGAAATCCATAAACTGGCCGGCAGGACAGATAGGACAAAAGGGTAATCCTGGTGTGGCAGGGTATGTTAAGCAGACACCCGGCTCAGTGGGCTATGTGGAGCTTCTCTACGCTATGCAGAATAAGATGGCATACGGCAATATAAAAAATAAGGCAGGCAAGTTCGTTGAGCCCACTACACAATCAGTCAGCAGCGCGGCAAATGTGAAAATTCCTGATGATACGAACGTTTCACTTACTGACACAGATGCGAAAGACGGTTATCCGATAAGCGGTTTTACATGGCTTATCTTTTACAAAGAACAGAATTACGGCGGCAGATCAAAGGAAAAGGCCGAAGTGCTGTCAAAGATGCTCATGTGGATGGTTGGCGACGGACAAAAATATGTTGAGCCGCTCCAGTATTCAGCGCTATCGAAAGAAGCGGCAGACAAGGCTGTGAAGATTATAAAGTCGATGACGTATAAAGGAACACCGTTGGTGAAATAACCAGGCATCAGGCATCTAGGATTAAGGGTTAAGGGTTAAGGGATTATACTAAAGGCAATGAGCTGCGGGTTGAATATATGCTGACAAAAGATAAAACAGAAAAGAGATTCGACCTGATCCTGAAAATGACCGCCCTTTCTGTTGTGGCTTTGTTTATTGTAGTCTGCCTGACGCTTATCGTTGCTTCTGTCC
Organism: uncultured Syntrophorhabdaceae bacterium; assembly: GCA_964393225.1. Classification (GTDB taxonomy): domain Bacteria; phylum Desulfobacterota; class Syntrophorhabdia; order Syntrophorhabdales; family Syntrophorhabdaceae; genus MWEV01. The sequence continues at coordinate 3,730 of CAYMTB010000256.1, read as the reverse complement.
CGTCGATAAAAACTTTTGGATTCGGATTCTTTATCGGAAAGACATGGGATGTCGCATCGGAAAAATTCGGCGCGCTTCCCTTTCTTATCGGGACGCTCCTCACTTCCTTCCTGGCGCTTGCAATATCAATTCCTTTTTCTATTTTCATCTCCATTTTTCTCGGAGAGTATTTCAAGGAAGGGGCAATTTCCGCGTTTTTAAGAAGTTCCGTTGAGGTTCTTGCCGGTATCCCTTCCGTTATTTTTGGCCTCTGGGGACTGTTCCTCCTCATGCCTCTCGTAAGGATGATAGAAATGCAAGTCGGTGTAACCCCCCATGGAGTAGGGATACTGACTGCTTCTTTGATACTCTCTATCATGGTCATCCCTTTCTCGGCTTCAATCGGGAGAGAGGTGGTAACCCTTGTGCCGTCGGATTTGAAAGAAGCTGCATACTCATTGGGTGCTACACGGTTTGAAGTTATTAAAAATATTATCATTCCTTATGCGCGTTCAGGCATCTTTGCCGGGCTGCTTCTTGCCCTGGGCAGGGCAATCGGCGAAACGATGGCGGTGACGATGCTGATCGGGAACAGTAATTTCCTCCCAACAGGCATCTTCAGCCCAGCAAACACCATGGCAAGCGTTATCGCGAATGAGTTCGCCGAGGCAACGGGGATAACAGCATCATCACTTATCTATGTGGGGCTTGTGCTTTTTCTTGTCACGACAATCGTCAACATCATCGGCACATATGTTATCAAGAAAATAAGCCTTGAAGCATCCAAAGAGGTAACATGATGGAAGGTAATCTGCGTAACAGAATTATTAAAGATAATATTTTTAAAGGCGCGGTTATCCTTCTTTCATTCATATCGCTTCTCCCGTTGCTTCTCATACTCTACTACATTACAAGAAACGGTATTGCAGTGATTAACTGGGAATTTCTGACCCAACTTCCCAGACCGATCGGCGAAGCAGGCGGCGGTATTTACAATGCAATCATAGGAACCCTTTTTCTCATCGTTCTTTCAAGCGTTCTATCGATCCCTTTTGGCATTTCAGCGGGGATATACCTTTCTGAAAAGGGTGAAGGAAAGATTGCCCATATTGTCAGGTTGTGCGTTGTTGTCCTGCAGGGCACGCCGTCGATTGTCATAGGTATTGTTGCATATATGTGGTTCGTTGCGCCTTTTAAGGGTTTTTCAGCCTTATCGGGGGGCGTTGCCTTAAGTATCATGATGCTGCCCGTTATTATCAAAACCACGGAAGAGACCCTGAAACTGATGCCTTACTCATTGAAAGAGGCCTCCCTTGCCCTTGGTGTACCGTATTATAAGACAATCCTGAAGGTCATTCTGCCCACAGGTTTAAGCGGCATTCTGACGGGCATACTGCTCAGCGTTGCACGGATTACCGGAGAAACTGCTCCGCTGCTCTTTACCGCCTTCGGTAACCAGTTTATGAATTATAACATCTTTAAACCTATGGATTCTTTACCGTACCGTATTTTTTATTATGCAATGAGCCCTTATCCTGAATGGCACACATTTGCGTGGGGAGCTTCATTCATCCTCGTGGTGGTGGTCCTGGGCTTCAATCTCATCGCAAGGGGGATAGCAACAAAATGGAAAGTCCAGTTTTAGCTGTTGAGGATTTCTGCGCCTTTTTTGGCGAAAACCAGATATTGAAGGATATCAATATTTCAATATCAAATAATCTTGTCACTGCGCTGATGGGCCCTTCCGGCTGCGGTAAAACTACCCTTATCCGTTGCGTGAACAGGATGCACGAACTCATCCCTGGCGCAAAGGTATCAGGCAAGATGCATTTGAAGGGCGAAGATGTCTACGCTATGGAGCCGATTTTCCTGAGGCGGAAGATAGGTATGGTCTTCCAGAAGCCGAACCCTTTCCCCATGATGAGCATCTACGATAATGTCATCGCAGGATACAAACTGAACGGTATCAGGCTTGGCAGAGACGAGTTTGATACGATTGTTGAAAGGTCGCTGAAAAACGCGGCCCTGTGGAACGAGGTGAAAGATGCGCTCCATAGAAAAGGTACGTTTCTGTCGGGAGGACAGCAGCAGCGGCTGTGCATTGCACGCGCACTTGCTATGAATCCCGAAATCCTGCTGCTCGATGAGCCGACTTCTGCCCTGGACCCGAAATCAACTTCTCACATTGAAGAACTTATTGTTGAACTGAAAAAGAATGTGACCATGCTCCTTGTTACTCATAATATTGCACAGGCTGCAAGGGTTTCTGATTTTACCGCATTTATTTACCTGGGCGAACTGGTGGAGTTCGGACCAACAGAAAAGATGTTTACTGTCCCGAAAGACAAAAGGACAGAAGAGTATCTCACTGGGAAGTTCGGGTAAAGGAAGAAACAAGTAATTGAGTAATTGAAAAAACAAGTGAGTTAGTAATTGAGTAATTGAAAGCAGTTAATCACTTATTTACTTAATCACATATTTACTCATCTCAAAGACAAGGGGGCCTGATGTTAGAAGAGAAAATAACCGCGCTCAGAAAGGAACTCATCGAATATGCTACAGCTATTGAAGGGATGATAGAAAAGAGCATCATTGCGCTGCTCAGAAAAGACAGCGCAATGCTCATGGAAATTATCGAAAAGGATGAGCCGACAGCAAACAATACTGAAATCATTATTGAGGAAATGTGCATCAGCATGATTGCCCAGTTCCAGCCGAAGGCCAAAGATCTGAGGACAATCCTTATGATCTTGAAGATTAATAATGATCTGGAGAGAGCTGGAGACCATGCCGTAAATATCGCTGAGAGCGGACTTTTTTTAAATGACCGGCCTCAATTGAAACCACTCATCGATATCCCCAGAATGGCACAAGATTCTATAAATATGTTGAAGGACAGTATAACCTCATTCATTAACGAAGACTCTATGCTGGCATACAAAGTTTGCGAACGGGACAATGAAGTTGATGATCTGGCAAACCAGATCATGCGTGAATTAATTACCTATATGACGGGTGATCCTTCCACTATCGAGCGTTCCCTCCATTTGCTCAAAATATCACGCAACCTTGAACGTGTTGCCGACCTGTCAACGAACATCTGCGAAGATGTCATTTTCATGGTAGAGGGAGCGATTATAAAGCATCATATATTAGACAAGAACATCCTTGTATAGTTAAGAAACCTGCCACGAGGCAGGAATTTCCGAACGGGCCATTATATTTTCTAATCGACTCCATCCCGATTGTTATTACTGCCGGCATCTGGTTTTAAGCTGTACGGCAGGCGATTGGCAGCATAAAAAACCGCAAAGGAAAGAAAAACCGCAAAGCAGGCTACTATGAATGCGAGTGATTTCCCCTGCCACAACCCAACGAGCCAAAGCCTGAATTCAGTCATAAGCACATTTGCCTTTCCACCGTAGAGTTCCAGATCCCGCAAATGCTTCTTCGAATCTTGAGGCGTAATCGGGTAAACAGATTCATATCCTTTTTCGTAGCCCAAAACGCTGTTTGAATCATTCCCGGCGGTCTGATAAATCAGGATGGCGCTGCCCAAGCCAACCAGCAGGATAATAGCACTGATGAGGTTGAGGCATATGTATGCAAATCTGCGATATATCATCTAATTTTCTATAAAAAGAGCTTCCTGCCGCCCTGACCTTAGAAACAATTTATATTGTTTCAAGTTTATAGTTTATAGTAAATAGATTATAGTTTATAGTAAATGCGTGTTTATTTGCAGGAGAAT